>DASTFH010000144.1:0-32227 GCA_035708725.1 Gemmatimonadales bacterium
CTCGACCAACCTAGCCAATGCCGCTGCTCTCCATTAGTGTTGCACGATGGCTGGCGCCGCTGCGGTCGGGCGGGCGCCAGGAACATCGAAATCAGGCCCGGTCCCGGGTTACACATATGGCAGAACGGCCCGCGCGGCGGCGTGTCCTGATCGTCGAGGACGAGCCCGCCCTTCGTGATCACTACAAGCGCTTCTTTTCCTCGCGGTACGACCTGACGTTCGCCTCCTCCGGCGCCGAAGCACTGGAACGCCTGGCGGAAGCAACACCGGATGTCGCCGTGCTGGACATGCGTCTCCCCGACACCGATGGGGTTGCGCTGCTCCGGGAAATCCACGAAACCCAGCCCGAACTGCCCGTCATTATTGCCACCGCATTCCTCAGCATCGAGCCCCAGCTACAGCTCCTTGACGTGCCCTACACTGATTACATCGTGAAGCCTTTCCGCCTGGACGAGCTCGGCGCCCGCATTGATGCGGCCATCTGACGGCTCACTCCTCACAGCCACAGATATCGAACGCGCCTTCGGCGCCCGCCGTGCCTTGGCGGGCGTTTCCCTTGTGATGCAGCCGGGCGAGGCAATCCTGCTCGCCGGGCCCAACGGCGCGGGCAAGACCACGTTGTTGCGCTGCCTGGCCGGGCTGGCTCGGCCCACCCGTGGCACTGTGAACGTGAATGGTCGCGCCTTGCGCGTGGGAGACGCGGCCTCGCGCCGGCACATTGGCATGGTGGCTCACCAGACCTGGCTGCACGACGACCTCACCCTGCTCGAGAACTTCTCCTTTGCGGCCCGGCTCTATGACCTCCCCGAGCCGAAGCGCGTGGCCACGGCGGCGCTGGAACGCGCAGGGCTCGAGGCCCGAGCCGGCGACCTCCCACCCTCGCTGAGCCGAGGCATGCAGCAGCGCGCTGCCATCGCCAGGGCGCTGCTGCATCGGCCGGACATCCTGCTGCTGGACGAGCCATTCTCCGGGCTCGACGCGGCCGCCTGTGCCAGGCTCCGCGCCACCATCGCCGACATCATCGCGGGCGGAGGCGGGGCGATCATTGTCTCGCACCGGCCGGAGGAGGTCTGGGAGGTGGCGACCCGAGTGGTGGTGCTCCGCGCCGGACGCGTGGCGCTCGACACGCCCAAGCTGGGCAGTGCCGCGACCGTCATGGGCGAGCTACCGGAGCTGACGATTGGTTAACCCGCTTCGCGCCACCCTCGCGCTCGCGGCGCGCGACATCCGGGCGGAGCTCCGGAGCCGCACCGCGCTCACGTCGGCACTGGTCTTTGCCGCGCTCGTGCTCGTGGTCTTCAACTTTGCGCGCGACCCGACCCGGCTCGGTGCGGCTGACCTCGCGCCCAGCGCCTTGTGGATCACGTTTGCCTTCGGCGCCATGACGACGCTCAATCGCGGGTTCGCCATCGAGAAGGAGCATGGCGCGCTGGACCTGCTGCGCCTGGCGCCGATGCCGCGGGAAGCGATTTACGGTGGCAAGCTGCTCGCCAACCTCGCGTTCGTGTTCGTGGTGGAGGCCGTCGCGCTGCCGCTCTTCGTGCTGTTCTTCAACCGGCCGGTCTGGCACATCCTTGCCCCGGTGCTGCTGGTTACTGCGCTCGCGACGATCGGGTTCGTGGCAGTGGGCACGCTGCTGAGCGCCATGGCCGTGCGGACCCGCTTCGCCGAGCTCATGCTGCCGCTCCTGCTGCTGCCGTTCATGCTCCCGCCGGTGATCGGCGGGGTGCAGGTGACGGCCCGGCTGTTTGCCGATCGTCCGTTGAGCGAGGTGTCAGGGTGGCTTAGGTTACTCGCGGTCTATGACGTGGTATTCGTGACGGTTTCCGTGCTCATCTTCCCGGCCGTGGCAGACGAATGATCGCTAACCGAGATCGAGGACTTGCCATTGCCCGCCGCGGGCAGCTGATTGCCGCGCTCGGGCTCGTCCTGCTTGCCGGCGTCTATGTGCTGGCGCAGCGCTTCACGCCGACCGAAGTGAACCAGGGGCTGGCGCAGAAGATTTTCTATCTTCACGTGCCGGCGGCGTGGACGTCGCTCCTGGTGTTCTCGATTGTCGGCATCACGAGCGCGCTCTATCTCTGGCTGCGCGATGAGCGGCTCGACCTGTTTGCCGCGTCGTCCGCCGAGGTTGGGGTGGTGTTCAGCATCATCATGCTGACGACCGGCCCGCTCTGGGCCAAGCCGATCTGGGGCACGTGGTGGCAGTGGGATGCCCGGCTGACGCTCACCCTGTTCCTGTTCTTCCTCTTCGTGGGCTATCTCTCGTTGCGCGCCGCGGTGCCTGACCCGGGTGAGCGCGCCCGTTTCAGCGCGGTCGTGGCCATTCTCGGATTCCTGCTGGTGCCGTTCGTCCACTTGAGCGTCTACCTGTTTCGCACCATTCACCCGATGCCCGTGGTGCTCAAGCCCAGCGCCCCGTCGCTGCCGGACTCGATGCTCCGCACCCTGCTCATTGCCTTCGCAGTGGACCTGGTGCTCTATATCGGCTTCGTGACGGCGCGGTACGGCCTGGGCCTCGTGGCTCACGCCCGCGCCGCGGAACTGGAGGCGCGTCCCGATGCCTGAGACACCCCAGAACGCGGGCTACATGATCGCGGCGTATGTCGTGACGGCAGTGGTGCTGGTGGGGTACTGGGTGAGATTGGTAGTGAAGGTGAGGGACGAGGGACGAGAGCCGAGGGATGAGGGAAGAAAGTAGGCTCTCGTCCCTCGTCCCTCGTCTCTCGTCTCTCGTCTCCTACCCTTCCACCTTCCCTCGCTCGATCAACCCGAACTCCCACACCAGCGCCGCCAGCACACCGCCGATGATCGGGCCGATCCAGTAGACGGCCTGGGTTGTCCACTGCCCCGAGGCGATGGCGGGGCCGAGGGCGCGGGCCGGGTTGACCGATCCCCCGGTCAGCGGTCCGATGGCAAGGATGATGAACAGCAGCGACAGGCCAACGCCGAATCCGCCCACCTTCGGCGACGTGGGCGCGACGACGGTGCCATACACCGCGCTTACAAGGAAGAAGGTGCCGAGGCCCTCGAGGAACATCCCCTGCCAGCTGCCGATGTTGATATTGAGCTGCGGCACGCCGTATCCCACCACCTTGGCGACCCCATGCGGAAATGACGCCTTGAGCGCAAGCGCCGCCAGGGCGGCGGCTGCGATCTGGGCCAGCAGGTGAACGAGGGCAATGGGCACCGTGATCCGCCGCCCAGCGAGCAGCCCGATGGTCACCGCCGGATTCAGGTGGCCGCCGGAGATGTACATGGTGGCGGTCACGCCGATGGACAGGGCCAGCGCGTGCGCCAGCGCCACGCCGAGCAGCCCGAAGCCTGCGCCGGGATAGGCATTGGCGATCACGGCCCCGCAGCCGAAGTAGACCAGCGTGAACGTACCGAGAAGCTCGGCGATGAACCGACGACTGTAACCGGGCATGCAGGAACCTCGTGAAGGAGTGGAGACGGGGCGAATCTACGGCGGCACCGCCGGTGGTACAAGCACCCTCAGCGCCCGTCCGCCCGGCGGAAGAGCAATGCGGCATTGATGCCGCCAAAGCCGAACGAGTTGCTCAGCAAGTATTCGGGATCTGCCACCCGGCCGTCGCCGCGAACGTGATCGAGGTCGCAGGCGGGATCGGCGACGTCGAGGTTGATGGTGGGCGGAAGCCAGCGGTCCCGGCTCGCCAGCGCGCAGATGGCGGCCTCGATGGCGCCGCTCGCCCCGAGCGCGTGGCCGTAATAGCCCTTGGTGCCGCTCACCGGCAGCCGCCGCACATGCTCCCCGAACACCTGCCGCACCGAGGACGATTCGGTCGGGTCATTGAGTGGAGTCGAGGAGCCGTGGGCATTGACGTATCCCACGTCGCCAGGCGCCACCGCGCCGAGGGCGAGCCGCATGGCCCGGGCCGCCTGGCGCCCATCCGGTCTGGGTGCCGTCATGTGATGGGCGTCATTGGTGAGCCCATACCCGCAGATCTCGACGTAGATCGGCGCGCCTCGCGCCAGCGCCCGACTTCGTTCTTCGAGGACCAGCACGGCAGCGCCCTCACCCATGACGAAGCCGTCGCGTGCGACGTCAAACGGCCGGCTTGCGTGCGCCGGGTCATCGTTGCGGGTGGACATCGCACGGATGATGGCGAAGGCGCCGAAGCAGAGCGGCGCCAGCGGTGCTTCTGCGCCACCGGCAATCATCACGTCGGCGTCACCCAGCAGGATGGCGCGATACGCCTCGCCCACCGCCATGCTACCTGATGCGCAGCTCATCCCGTTGGTGGCATTCGGGCCACTGACGCCGAATTCGATCGCGATATTGCAGCTCGCGGCTCCGGCGAAGACAGTGAGCGCCAGCCCGGGGTCCACCGCCCTGGGGCCCTGGGTGTAGAACTTGAGGGACTGCGCCTCGCCATGCGCGACACCGCCGAGGGCTGTGCCCATCATGGCACCGACCCGATCACGATCTTCACGGGCCGGATCGAGCTCGGCGTCGGCCAGCGCCATGCGGGCGGCGGCCACGCTGAACTGCGCAAAGCGGTCGAATCGCCGGACCTTGCGGTGCTCGATGTGGTCGCCGGCGACGAAGTCCCCGACCTCGGCGGCGATGCGCGAATGGAATGGCGAGGCGTCGAAACGGGTGATCTCCCGCACCGCCGACCGGCCGGCGCGGAGCCCGGCGGCGAGCGCCGGCGCACCGATTCCGATCGGCGTGATGACGCCGATACCGGTGACGACGACGCGGCGTTGTTGGGGCATATGGATAGTTCCGTTAGAGGGCGAGCAGGGGCGGGTCTGACGGGCGGGTCTAAGACCCGCCCCTGCGACCTGCCCCTACGGTCGCCTACCGGGGATCCCTGCGTGACGCGCCGTTTCCACCACCGCCGCCAATCCCGCCAGCGTGCGCGAGGCGATGCCATGAATGAATACCGGCCCGATGACCAGCCGCGCGGCGGGACCGCCGATCACGGGCCAGCCTGGCCCGGGCCAGCGGTGCTCGATGGTGACGTCCGTCCCCTCCCGGCCCTGCACCACGCGCCACTCCACATCCATGCCGGTGGTGATGCCCTTGATATGGCGATACGTGACCGTTTTCGCCTCGGTATCACTACGCATCTCCGAGACCCACCAGACCGGCCACCGTGCCACGCCGAACGGCCGCACGGCCGCCATCTCGACGATGCTGTTGCCATCCGCCCGATGCTCGAGGATCCGCACCCTGCGATAGTGCGACAGCAGCCGTGGCCATGCTTCGACTGCCGTCGCGGCGGCATGGACCGCCTCGGCCGAGGCGCGCATCGTGTAATGATCAAGCGTCCTCACGGCAGGTCCGCCAGCGCGACGATACGCCAGCCGGGCCGACGCGTGACGCGAGCACGAAGCCCGGCGTGCTTCATCAGCATGGCAAGTTCCGGCACGGTGTAGGCACGTCGCAGTGACGTCAGCCCGTCATGGACCGTGACGCGATCAAATCCCAGGGCGCGCGCCGCCGGACGGAAGAGCGCGGCCGCGAGCCGCGATGGCTGCAGGTCGGCGACGATCACGCCGCACCGCGCGACGCGTGCCGCCTCCCGCAGGAGCAGCACAGCCGACCGGGCATCAAAGTGATGGACGAGCTGGCTCATCAGGACGATGTCCACCGCGTGATCGGCGACGGGAAGCGCGCCGGCATCCGCAGCGACGCTGGCGCAGCCCGCAGCCGCGGCCAGCCCGGCGGCGATCGGGTGCCGGTCGAGGCAGAGCACCCGCAGGTTCACGCCACGTGCCCGCGCGGCGGACTGCGCCACCCGGGCCAGGTCGCCGGCGCCCGCGCCGACATCGAGGAGGACCAGCGAGTCGGCGACCGGTGCATTGCGCAGGATCCGTGTCATGGCCCAGCGGACAGCCCACGCGCCGCCGAACCAGCGGTTGGCGCGCGCGATGTTGCCCAGCGATTCCCGTACCTGTGCGACATCGGCGGATGAATCGTCGAGGAGCTCGCTGCCGGTGGGATGCGAGACGAGGGACGAGGGACGAGGGACGAGAGCTGAGAGACGTGAGGCGAGGGGCGCCTGCAACCCCTCGTCCCGCCTCCCTCGTCCCGCGCCTGTGCTAGCCCAGTGACGCATATCCGCCCCGGAAATACAGCAACGGCCTGGCGTCGTGCGCAGCGCCGCCAATCACGCCGCCGAGAAGAATGGTGTGATCGCCGGCGGCGTGGGCGCCGACCCTCTGGCACTCGATGTGTGCCACTGCCCCGTCCAGCAGGATGAGGCCGCGTTCACTGGTGTGATAGCCCACGCCATCGAACGACGCGACCTGCGGCCCGGCGAAGCGGCGCGAGAGTTCCTCCTGGTCTTCGGCCAGGACGTTGACCGCGAAGATCGGGGACAGGATGAACAGGCCGTGCAGGGCGGCCTCCTTCTCGACACAGACCGAGAGGAGCGGCGGCGTCAGCGAGACCGACGCCACGCTGCTCGCCGTCATGCCGCGCGGCGCACCAGTATCGGGATGTGTGGCCGTGATCACCGTGACGCCGGTGGCGAACCGCCCCATCAGCTGGCGGAAAAGCGACGGGGCGACATCGAAGTTCGTCGGCATCAGAGGACCATCCGGCCGAGGAAGGCAGGGTTGAGCACGGCGCGCGCGGGCACGAATTCGCCCGTCACGCCAATGAGCGTGTGCGCCATGCCGTGCCGGCGCTCGAGCCGTGCCACGGCGCGGTCAAAGAGGGCGGGGCAATGCATCGCATAGGCAATGAGCCGGGAGACGATGCGCTTGCCCCTGAACGCTCGCCTGCGCGCCGCCCGGTATTCGCACAGGCTCGCGCGGCGCACGATTCCCGGCTCGGCAAGGGCACGCGGAACGATTCCAGCCAGCAATTCTGCTCCCCGCAGCGCGCTGACGATGCCATCGCCAGTGAAAGGGTCGAAGAAGTCGGCTGCGTCACCGACCAGCACTGCCCCGTCGGCAATGACGCGCCGGGCGCAAACGTCGAACGGTCCTGTCACGCGCACCGCCCCCGCCAGCGAGGCATGGGCGAGCCGCGCGGCCACCAGCGGATGACCTCGGCATTGCGCCAGCAGGAAGCCGGCCGCATCACCGCGTGCCGCACGAGCCATGTCGGCTGGAACCACAACGGCCACGTTGGTCAGACCGCCGCCCACGGGATTGATCCCGATGTACCCACGGTCCATGACGAACATCTCCGCCTGCCCCGCGAGGGCGCATACGCCGCGCATGTGGGTGACAAAGGCGTAGCGATGCAGGAGGCCGCGTCGGGTGCCGCCCAGCGCTCGTGCCATGCGCGAGCGGATGCCGTCGGCGCCGATGGTGAGCCGCGCGTTGATGCGATGCTCACGCCCGGCGTCGTCGCGGAAGAAGGCACCGGTGACAGGACTTGCAGGACGAGCACGGCGAGCAGGGCGAGCAGGCTGGCCGTGTGGCGTGGGATACCAGGTGTGCCGGGTCGCTGCCTCCTGCTCGCCTTGCAGACCCGCAAACCTGATTCCCTCCCGCACCTCCACCCCCGCCTCGCGCGCGGCCTGAATCAGTCGCGCGTCAAGCGTCGTGCGACGGACGCTGAGGCCCGTGTCGCGCCAAGGCTTGACGAGGGCTCGCGAAAAGAGACCAGTGAGCCGGCTGCCCTTCGGGGCATGAACGGTAAGACCGTGGAGCGGTTCCGCCGCGCCCGCCTCCAGTGCGCCGAGCACGCCCAGGCGATCGAGCACCCGCACACCTTCCGGGCTGATGAACTCGGAGCAGGGCTTGTCGCGCGGGAAGCGGGCGCGGTCCGCCAGCATGACCTGGCAACCCGTGCGCGCCAGCAGGATGGCTGTCGCGGCGCCGGCGGGCCCGGCGCCAATGATCAGGACGTCAGCTGGTGCGCTGATATTCGAGGCCATCCAGCACCATGCGGTCGGGATCGAACGCGGCGAAGGTGAGCGAGAAGGTGTTCACCTCGCCATCGTTCCAGTGGAGCGTGATCTCCTGCACCCCGGTCTCCCACGTGCAATCCCGGCTGCTGCCGCGCGGGAATCCCTCGACCGCATCGAAAGTGGTGATGGTGCGCGTGCAGCCGCCGGCGGAATCGAACGCCCATTCCGTCGTCTGGGTGATGATGTCGGCGCTGCTGTCCGCCGAGAGCACGTCGAAGCGCCGCCAGCCGCCGATGACGGCAGAAGCTGTATTCACCTGGCCGCCGCCGGAAATTCCCGAAGGGAAATCGATGGGCGGTCCGTCGGTTGTGGGTGTCGTGGTTTCTGCACTGCATGCCGCAAGGAACAGCGTCAGCGTGACGACAGCACCCACCAGGCTGCGCCTGCCAATGTGCCGGCCATTGTCGCTGATGCGTTGACGGCGTCGTTGGTGAGCCATCGGATACCTCCAACCTGGACGGTGCGCATACCGCACCGGTGATGCGGCCATTCGCTGGGCTGGCCGCATCGCTCGCAGTAGAACTGCCCTTGCAGGACGCCGCCCAGCGCGGCGTCGAGAAACATCCCTGCCAACCCAATGATAATGGCCGCAACCGCGGGCCGAGCCGATGGTCGCAGCAGCGCTGCGAGGCCTACCACGAGGGCGCCCGCCGCGGCCCCGGCAGTACCAAGCAGGGTGACGCCGCCGTTGGCGCCGCGCGGCACAATGCGGCCTGTCAGCAGATGCCGCGGTGATTGGCGGCTCCAGCTGCCGATCGCCGTGGCCCAGGTATCGGCGGCGGCGACTGCAAGGCCACCGGTCAGCACCAGCCAGGCGAGTCCGGGAGGGCCGCACCAGCGAGCGATGGCCGCGCCAAGAGCGGGCGCGAGTCCGTTGGCCATGACCTGGAGCGCGTCGCGCTGGTCGCCCTTGGGATCGAGGCCGCCTTCAGGCGGGCGGGTGACACGAGACACGAGACTGGACGGGAGGAAGAAGGCGAACAGCAGCAGGAGACCGGGCCAGCCCGTCGCGGCAACTGCCAGAAGGCCGACCAGGAGTGCCGCTACGGTCCCGGATACCGTGAGCAGGGGAGCCATGCGGAGGGTCGCAGGTCACGAGTCGCAAGTCACAGGTCGCGAGTCCTGCGACTTGCGACTTGCGACCTGTGACCCGTCAGGTGCGACCTACGACTCTTTTTCCAGCGCATCCCGAATCCGCTGCCGCAGCTGTTCCGGACAACGGATCTCGGCGGCGGTGGCGCCAAGCAGCGCCTGGAAGTTCCGCTCGAACTGGGCGTGATGGAGGCAGGGTGCGCACACTTCGAGATGGCGTTCGATCTTGCGCGCCAGATCCGGTGTGGCCTCCTGGTGCAGGTAGTCCTGCAACTGCTCGAGCGCCTGCCGGCAATTCACCCGGTCTTCGCTCATGGTGCCTCCGATCCGGAGCCGGCGCGCGGCGTGATATAGCCCATCTCTACGGCGTGATCGTAGAGCACCCGCTGCAGCTGTCGCCGCGCGCGAAACAGTCGGGACTTCACCGTACCAACGGGAATCTCCAGCATCTCGGCGATGTCAGCATACGCCAGGCCTTCCATGTCACTCAGCACCAGGACCTCCCGAAAATCTGGCGGCAGGCTGTCTACCGCATCCAGCACCTTCTGGTCGACGATCCGGGCGAAGAACTCGCCCTCCGGATCCATGTCGCGCGCCGACTCGGGCAGGGCCAGCGATTCGGCCACATCGAGGTCCATGGCCACCGGCTCCCGCCGGGCGCGCCGATAGTCGTTGATGAACGTGTTGCGCAGGATGGTGAGGAGCCAGGCGCGCGCATTGGAGCCGGCCCGGTAGCTCTTCCAGGCCCGAAATGCACGCAGCATGGTATCCTGCACCAGATCCTCCGCCCGGCTCGGATCATTGGTAAAGCGCAGGGCCGCACGGTACAGCGTGTCGAGCTGCGCCAGCGCCTCCTGCTCAAAACCCGCCCGCTCACTGCTGGTCGAAGTGGTCATGCGGGAAATGTAGACGACTAGCCGCCTGGACGGTTAGTTTCTGGCGCCAAGCGCACAGCGCCACAACCATCTAACCCTTTCTGCATGCCTATCCCAGCGGCCATTCCGCTCAGTCTCCTCGAAGCAATCCGCAATCTCGACACGCCGCTTGCGGACGGCCTCAGCGACATCTCGCCGGAACTCGGGGCCCGTCGGCTCGGGCTGTCGAGCACGGTGGCGGCGCAGATCCGTCGCTATCACGAGCAGGTCGAGCGCAGCGAGGCCGTGCCGGTCGACGAAGCGGTCAGCGTCTTCCGCCTCGTGGGCCGGCGCACCGATGCCGAACTTGCCTTTGCCGACGCAGGCCGCCGGGCGGCGCGGTACGCAGCGGACACCTCCTTTGCCCGGGCCCGCGCCCGCCTCGGCGGCCGCGCCGCGTGGCGCGGTGCCACGACGATTGCCCGGGAAACGTTTGGGGCCGAACTCCGGTTTCCGGAACCCGACGCCGAGGTGCGGCTGAGCGACCCGCTCAGCATCCGGGCCTGGCCCCAGGGGGAGGCCTGTGGCTTTTACGGTGCCGCGATTGGCGAGCTGCTGCGACTGGTGACCGGGTTCGAGGGCGTGCTTTACCATGTCGCGTGCCGAGGCCGCGGCGACCATGTCTGCATCTGGCGCGGAGCGCCGGCGGAGGATTACGAATGATCGATCGCGAGGCACTCGAGCGTGGCCTGGAGGCCGCGGGCGCCGATGGCTGGCTGCTCTTTGACTTTCATGGCGTCAATCCAGTGGTGTCACGGGTGCTGGGGATTTCGGGCATGGCGACGCGGAGACTCTTTGTCCTGCTACCGAGGGAAGGCGAAGCAGTGGCCGTGGTACACCGGATCGAGATGCAGCCCTTCGTCGACTTCGAGGGGCGCGTCGTTCCGTACGCGCGGTGGGAGGAGCTCCACGACGCGCTTCGCGGAATCGTGGCGGGCAAGACGCTGGCCATGGAAATTTCTCCCGATGATGCCGTGCCGTACCTCGACCGGGTGCCATGGGGAGTGGTGCAGCTGCTCGGCAAGCTGGGTGCGCGTGTCGTTCCCTCGGGTGCCCTGGTCACGGCGATGGCCGCGCGATGGGAGCCCGACGAGCTCGAGGACCATCTGTTCGCCGCCGAGGCGCTCCGCACGGTGGCGCTCGACGCACTGCACTGGGCGGTGAACCAGGGCGGGACGGGCCTTTCCGAGAGCGCGTTGCAGGAGCGGGTGGTCCAGGCCATCCATGCTGCGGGGCTGGTGTTCGATCATCCGCCGATCGTGGGTTTCGGCCCCAACGCCGCCAATCCGCATTATGAGCCGAAGGCCGGCCGTGATCTGAAGCTGGAGGAGAACCAGGTCATCCTTCTGGACCTCTGGGGCGGGCGCTCGCTCGACACCGTCTTCGCGGACCAGACGTGGATGGGCTTCTCGGGTCCGACGCCGCCGGAGCGGGTCCTCCGGGTTTGGGAGACGGTGCGGCGAGCGCGGGAGGCCGTGTGTGAGGCGATCCAGGGGAAGGCCCGCACGGGAGCAGTCGTGACCGGGGCCGACGGCGACCGTGCGGCTCGGCAAGTTATTGAAGCGGCTGGCTTTGGCTCCTACTTCGTACACCGGACGGGGCATTCGATTGACCGCGAGCTCCACGGCAGCGGGCCCCATCTCGATGACTACGAGACACACGACGACCGGGCGCTGATGCCGGGTGTAGGGTTCTCGGTTGAGCCGGGGATCTACCTGCCTGGCGAGTTCGGGATGCGGAGCGAGGTCAATATGTACTGGGGGGAGGCGGGGCCGGTGGTGACTCCCAAGGAGCCGCAGGTGGAGATCGTGGTCGCGGCATGAGGCATGGGTATGGGGTCTCACGCCCCATGCCCTCTTCCCAAGTGACCCAAATCACATTACTCTATGCCTTCAGTTGCATTGCCAGATGCATGGGTGGTGGGTGCAAGTGGCCCGATTGCCCAAGCCGATCCCCCCGGTCGGCTCGGCTGTTCCAGAGGGTAACTACCACAGTTTCAGCAGGTTACAGCTGTGTTGCGGCCCGCACCGGGATTTCGCGACACTTGCTTGACACATGTTCTGGCGCGTTTCATATTAGGCGACCGGTCATCTCGGACCGGACCCCGTTCTGGCATTTCTAAAGGCAACAACAGTTTGCATTCGGCCACGGTCTCAACAATCAGCCGGTTCATGCTGTCCGTCAGCTCCTGCTGACGGCCGACGTTGTAGTTGTGCCCGCAGGGGGAGGCCTTCCCCCGCTCCAAGCTGGCAGTACAAGCAGGTTCACGCCTTTGGAGGACGTTTCCATGAAGCAAAGCTGTGTCAGGGCCTTCGCTCGCGCAGCGCGTACGTTCGCGTTCGCCGCAGTTGCACTGGCAGTCGGCGCCACGGCGCTGCACGCGCAGGCAACTGGTAAGGTCGAGGGCAGGGTTAACGATGCGGCGGGCGCGCCCATCGCTAACGCGTCCGTGACCATCATCGGCACCGCGTTTACCGCGCTCACCAACCCGCAGGGGTATTACTTCATGAACAACGTGCCGTCCGGCACCTATGAAATGCGTGCTGCATTCATCGGGTACCGGGCGTTGCGCACGTCCGGCGTGCGCGTGCTGGCCGGCCAGACGCTGACGCAGGACTTCAGCCTGACCGCCACCACGGTGGAGCTGCCGGACCTCACGGTCTCGACCACGCAGCCACTGGTGCCGCGAGACGAGGTCACCACCAAGCAGCGGATCAGCGGCGACTTCACCGCCAACCTGCCGGTGGACCGAATCAACCAGGCGCTCGCGTTGCAGCCAGGCGTGGTGGCGAGCAACAGCGGCAATACGCTGAGCATTCGGGGCGGACGCACCGACGAGGCGGCCACCTACGTGGATGGTGTGCCTGTCACGCCGGGGAACCGCGGCACCATGACCAATCAGGCGGTCACCGGCAGCGCGATCAGCTTCGGGCGGGGCGCGTTCGAAGAAGCGTCCATCACCACCGGCGCCAGCTCGTCAGAGTTCGGTAATGCGCAATCGGGCATCCTCAACGTCGTCACCAAGACCGGCGGCTCGGCCTTCAGCGGCAATCTTGGCTGGGAGAGCGATGAGCCCTTCTCGAAGAACAGCAACCAGGGCTTCAACCGGTTCCAGGCCAGCCTGAGCGGCCCGATTTCCGGCGACCTGACGTTCTTTCTGAGCGGCACGCTGGAAGGCAATCGCTACAGCTATGCCGGCCGCGGCACGGAGAACATCCCGAGCTTCCGCTACGCTGGCATCGACACCACGGTGGCCACGCCGGTCGATCCCGGCAGCCCCACGTCCGACACGAGCTATGTGGATGTCTATAACCTTGCCATCGACCGCGGCAAGTGCGACATGTTCGCTGGCAGCACCAATCCCGAGATTGCGGACAATTATGGCGCACCCTGCCAGGGCGCGCGCAATTCGCGCAACTCGACGTCGAGCTACAGTACCCAGGCCAAGCTGAATTACTCCTTCGGCGTCGGCTCGCGTATCGCGCTCCTCTTTCTGGGCAGCCAGTCGCAGAACCGCAACGGCATCACGCTCAACACCAATCCGTCCAACCTGTTCGGGGCGAGGACCTGGAACCGGGTGTACCAGCTGAACTGGACGCAGAACCTGTCCAAGTCGGCGGAGCGGGCGCTGGCACTCGACGCGAGTGTGTCGTACCAGCAGGACCGCGGCCTTCAGGGGCCGCTGACGCCGCAGAGCGCGCTGAGCACGGAAGACAATTTCGGCGGCTTCATGGTCAAGCCGCTGGGCTTTGTCTTCGATTTCAATACGTTCCCGCTCGACACCCAGCTGATCAACAACTACAAGTTCAACCGGCAGGGCACCCGCCGGGCGGTCTATGATCTGGCCGGCGTAGACCAGTACAACCCCGTAGACACCTACCGCAACAGCGGCTACGGCACGCTGGGCAGCAGCGAGTCCGGCGGCCCCACTGGCACGGTGCGGATGTATCGTGAAAATCGCCTGATCGCCAAGGCGGCAATGGACTGGCAGTTCGACCGGTACAACCGTCTGAAGGTTGGCGGCGAGCATACGTGGTACAACACGGGCTATTACACCCACAGCATGACGAGCCAGATCTTCTCGGATGCCTATATCGAGAAGCCCATCCGGTGGAACGGCTTCGCGGAAGACCGGCTTGACCTGGGCGACGTCGTGATCGTGGCGGGCCTGCGCTATGATGTCTACAATTCCCGCGCCGAGCGGCCGTATGCGCTCGATACGCTCGAGGTCATCGGTGGCACGGGAGCGCCGAATCCGACTTTCGGGACATACCAGCAGTACCCGGCGATCTCGAGCTACGGCGCGGAGGATCAGACCTTCAACGTCAATGGCCAGGACTTGCCATTGGTGGCTTTTCTGCCTGACCAGCGGCACTCGTACCTGAGCCCGCATATTCAGGTGGCCTTCCCCGTGACCGAGAAGACCAATTTCCGCCTGTCGTATGCGCACCAGGTGCAGACGCCCGACTTCGGCGTCATTCTCGGCGGCATCAACAGCGACCTGACGCTGACCAACACCAACAACGTGTTCGGTTCCGACCTGGACTTTGCCAAGACCGTCATTTTCGAGTTCGGCATCCGGCACGCGTTCAGCGACGACATGGTGCTGGACGTGGCGGCGTATAACAAGGACAAGCTGGCCGACGTGGCCGGCCGCCTGGTGAGCCGCCGCAACCCGACGCGCAACAACTCGCCGAACAACCTGCGGGTGATGACCAACCAGGACTTCGGCAACACGCGCGGTGTCGACGTCCGCCTGGATCGCCGTATTGGCCAGATCTTCAATGGCACGGTGTCCTATAGCTACTCGGCGGCCAAGAACACCGGCTCCGACCCGCTGACGTACATCAATTTCGGCTCGCGCATCATCAACGTGCTCTCGGGCGGCAACCAGCCGCCGCCGCAGGCCATCGCGCCGACGGATGAGAGCCGGCCGCACAGCCTGGCCGGCGCCTTTAGCGTCAACTTCCCGTCCGACTGGCATGATGGCACGACCATGGGCTCGCTGCTGCAGAACTTCGGCATGTTCGCCGTGTTCCGGTACACCAGCGGCACTGCGTACACGAAGTGCAATCCGCCGAGCGACAATCTGGGCGTGCGTTCTGGCGGCACCTGCGGCATCCAGAGCCAGTTCGTGGGTGGGTACAATGCGGCTCGGCTGCCGGCGTTCAAGCAGTTCGACCTGAAGTTCACCAAAGGCTTTGGACTGGGCGGCGCCGACCTGACCGCGTACCTGGACGTGCGCAACATCTTCAACTTCCGCAACGTCGTTTCGGTGTTCATCAATACCAATGACATCGTCGACGAAAAGGACGAGGAGCGCTCCATCCAGGATCGGCTGGGCGACTGGCGGACCGAGGCCATCACCAATGGCATCTACGACGATGTCAGTGGTGACATCGACCTCAACTTCGGCGGTGCGGGCGTGGCCGGCTGCGCCAGTTACCAGACCAACCAGGGCGAAGGCGGCGTACCAAGCTGCATCTATCTCCGCCGCACCGAAGAGCGCTGGGGCAATGGTGACCACCTGCTCAGTCTCGACGAGCAGCGCCACATCGCCAGTGCCCTGTACCAGACCAACTTCACCGGCAACGGCGTCTTCCTCGACGACGGGCGCCGCGCGCGAGTCGGGCTCGAGATCAACTTCTGAAGCGACCGGATCTGCGGTCCTGGGCGCACGTGAGCTCGTCCAGGACCGCTGTCCACTGCTTTTTTCCCACGGGAGAGGATGCACGATGCACTCACGTTTCGGTATGAGGGGCGCCCTGGCTTGCGGGCTCCTGGCGCTGGCCATGGCAGTGGTCCTGCCATCGGCGGCGTCGGCCAAGCCGGAGCCGGGCGTCAAGCGGAGCGGATTCCGGCTCTTCGCGCGCAGCCTCGGCGCGATGACCATCAACCGCGTCTATTGCGGCCTGTCCACGAGCGGCGAAGTCTGCGTAGACTCCACCAACTCGTCCACCATCGGCGGCGGCTTCTGGCCCAAGGGCACGGCCGACCAGTACGTCTTCAACTCCGGCCTTCAGCTTGCGGGCGTCATCGGCGGCTCCAAGCCGGCCAATCCCTGGGGCGGTGACACTACGGGCGCGTTCTTCTTCAACGCCCGCGGCGACAACGTGCATGGCCAGGAAATCCTGCCGATCTACAACGCCACCAACCCTGACGATGTGGCGAACTGGCCCGAGGCTGGCCTGGTGCCGAAGGGCGATGCCGGCGAGGACATTTTCTATCCCGTGCTGCGCGGCCGCGTAAGCGCCTCGCAGGGCGATATCTGGTTCATGTCGTGGGAAGGCGACCCGAGCACCGGCGGCGGGCGTCCGCATCCCCTCGGCATCGCCACTGAAGTTCGCGGCATGGGCTGGAACTACCCGACGGGCAACGAAGACATCATTTACTTCGTCTACACCTTCTACAATGTGACGTCGCTGAATCCGGCGGACTATGCCGCGATTCGCGAGCCGGTTCGCGAGATCCTGATTCAGAAGGCGCAGCAGTTCCACGCGCTGAACAACGCCGAGTACGGCGTAGACCTGCCGGACGCCGGCTACCCGATCGAGAACATGTTCGCCGCGTTTGGCGCGGACATGGACGTCGGCAGCGCCGGCGATAACTACTCCACGGTGGAGCTGCCGTTCGCGCTGGGCAATACGTATCAGAAGGACTTTGGCCAGCCCAATACCTGGACCTTCGACCCCGGCATCTTTGCGGCGCCGTTCTTCAAGGGCGTTGGCTTCGTGGGAGTGAAGTACCTCAAGAGCCCCACCGGCCCGGGCGCCATCCAGCTGTTCGGCAACACTATTAACGGTGGCGACTTCGGCGATGCCCGCAACACCACGCAGCTGTTCCGCTACCTGTCAGGCAATATTTCAACCGCGGCCGGCGACGCCCCGTGCAACACCGGCGATCCGACCGTTACCCACATCTGCTACGTGAACAACACCGGCGCCGACGACATGCGGTTCTTCCAGTCGTCCACGCCGCTGACGCTCCAGCCGGGGGCGTTCGGTTCGATCGTCGTCGCGTACATGTTCGCGCCACCAGTGGAAGTCAAGTCGTTCGTGCCGGGTACTGACCTCAAGCCTGGCGATCCCCGGGTCTTCAGCGACGTGACGGCGCTGAGCACGCCCGGCGCTGTCAACATGGTGGACTCGATCGCCGGCTTCCTGGGTTACCAGGACAAGAACGGCGATACCATTGCGCAGCAGGACGAATACACGGTGGTGCCGGGATCGCTGCTCGGCAAGGCACAAGTGGCCCAGCAGGTGTTTGATTCCCGATTCCTGCTGGCCTTCGCGCCCGACGCACCCCAGTTCTTCCTGGTGCCCGGTGACAACCAGGTGACCGTGCTCTGGCGGCCATCCGGCACCGATTTCGCGACGCCTGGCTCGCAGGGCGATCCGTATTTCGAGATCGCGAGCAGCCCGATGGTGACCCCGGAAGGGGGCGGGGCGCCCGTGATCAACAGCCTCTACGACCCGAACTACCGCCAGTACGACGTCGAGGGTTACCGGGTCTATCGCGGCCGCGTCGATGCGCCGAACTCGCTGACCCTGCTGGCACAGTTCGATTACTCGGGCACCTCGATCCGGGACTACTCCGGGTTTGTGAATCCGACAGTGGGCTGCGCACCGGATATCGGCATCTTTTCCGGCTGTCCTGTGAACGGCACCACCCCGGTCTACAATCCGGAGGAGTTCCAGCCGGGCGTATCGCGCACCGGCTTCGTGGAAAATCCCCTGGTTGGGCCCATCGTGCAGGTGAAGGTGGGTCAGCGCGCCGCTCTTGGAACGGGCGTCATCGACACCGTGGTATCGTCGATCGACTCGACTACTACGCCGGGCAGCCCGGATACCACATTTGCGGTGGTGTTCGTGTCGCAGGCCGCACAGATCCTGGCGGCCGACACGGCGGTGACTGGCGGAGGCACCGGTTTTCCCGAGCTGTCGGACACCGGCGTCCCGTTTGTGTACGTGGACAAGGGCGTACGGAACAATTTCCGCTACTTCTACTCCGTTACGGCCTTTGACGTGAACTCGTACGCATCGGGTCCGTCGAGCATCGAGTCGGCCCGCATCACCAAGGCGGTCACGCCCCATGTGGCGGCCAGCAACTTCAGCAGTGAGGTCGCCCGCACCCAGATCATCGTGGGCCGCGGCCGCACGCTTGATCAGAACGCGGCGTTGCCCACGTTCGATCCGGCAACCTCCACCTTCAGCGGACCGTTCCCGCCGGCGAACGGGTGGAGTCTCGACTTCATCGGCCCGGTGTCCCAGGTGCTCGGTGGTTCCGGGCAGTTCACTGCCCGCCTGGACAGCATCCAGCTCGGCAATTCCACGGGCGGAGTGGACTTTGGCAGCGCCATGCCGAACACCTACTTCCTGACGGCCAACACGAGTGCGGGCACAACTCACATCACGGTGGCGCTGGGTGAGGACTTCACCCAGGGGCTGACGAGTGCCGGAAGCTCGTCGTTCCCCGCCGCCGCGCTGGACCAAGGCAGCTCGCGGTTCGGCGGCGGGTCCGAATTTGCGCTCTACGGTCAGGTCGGGATGCAGCTGGCCGGCACATACTGGACGACGCTCTGGGGCCGCTCGGCAGGACTGGCTGATGGCAATCCGATCCTGGCCGCCGCCAATGGTCCGCGGTGGTTCGTTGGCGACAACGAAACCATGGCAAACCCGAATGCCAACTTCGCGGTCACGCCAGCCGTCTTCACCGACTGGAGCAACGCGGGGTCGCTGCCGGACGTGAGCGTTATCCACACGCCGATGGCCTACCTCCAGGGATACTCCGGGACTGGTACGCGCGACTTCCTCGGCATGCTTGGTGGGGCCGTTCGTGCCGCCGACTTCAAGTTCTACTGGGGCGAAGCGGGCACGGTGGACTCGGTCATCGACGTTACTCACAACGTGCCGGTGCCATTCGACACCGTGTTTGGGGGTGGGTGGGGTTTCCTGACTCCCGCCTCGCAGGTGAACGATGCGAGTGCCGATGCCAGCACCGGAGTGGTCAGCTACGCCGACTTCCTCTGCGTCTATCCGGCGCCCCAGCAAGGCTTCGGCCACACGTTCGAGTGCGGCTCTGACGGCGTCACGTCGCCATACAAGCTGGTGAATACGGCGACCATCTCGCCGATCCAGATTGCCCGGAACGTCGCGGGTATCACCGCGGCCCCGCCCCCCGGCCAGACCGGGTTCGGTCTCTACATGCCTGGCTACATCTTCATCATCGGGACGGCGGCCATACCGTCCAAGGGCACAGTCTGGACCATGCGCAGCTACGTCGGCGGGATCACGGCTGACGGCAGCTTTGCACCGCAGCCGAGAACGTTCTCGGCGGTAGGTGCCGAGGTGGGCGTGTCGTACGAGACGACCAATGCACTCGCGACACCGACCCTGGTCGACCTCGACCGGGTGCACACGGTTCCGGATCCGTATTACATCACCAACGAGTATGAGCAGAGCACCGACGTGAAGATTCTGAAGTTTGTGAACCTGCCGTCGGCCTGCACGATCCGCATCTACTCATCGAGCGGCGTGCTGGTGAACGTGATCGAGCACAACTCGAACATCGCTGACGGTACGGAGAGCTGGAACCTCCAGAACCGGAACAACCAGATCGTCGCAAGCGGTGTGTACTTCTACCATATCGAAGCAGGCGACGCACGGCGAGTCGGCCGGTTTACCGTGGTGAACTTCGCCCAGTAGCCAACAGCAGGGGGTGAGCGGCCTGTCCGCTCACCCCCGCATCCAGGAGAATGGAAGCTTATGAGTCAGTTCAATACCCAACGCTTCGCCCTGGTCGCGGCGCTTCTGGCCGGCCTTCCGGCAGGTCTGGCGGCGCAGGAGGGGGCGGACAACACGGGCTACGGCACGACCTCGGCCGAGTTCCTTCTGCTCGGTGCCGGCGCCCGCGGCGTCGCGCTTGGCGGCGCGTTCTCCGCGCTCGCGTCCGATGTGAGCGCACTGTATTACAATCCGGGCGGCGCGGCGCTGATGAGCCGACCGGGCGTCATGGTCAGCACCTACAACTATGTGGCGGACACCCGCTATAGCTGGGGTGGTGTGGCCCTACCGTTCAACGGGGGCTCCAGCACCTTCGGTGTGCAGCTCGGCACCTTCGGCTTCAGCGATCAGCCGGTCTATACGGTTGACCAGCCGGACGGCACCGGCGCCCGGTACTCTGTCACGGAGACTTTCGCCGGCCTGACGCTCGCCTCGAACTTTTCGGACCGGTTCTCCGCCGGCATCACGGCCAAGATCATCTCCGACAATCTTGGCGATGCACATGGTAACGCCTTTGCCGTGGACTTCGGCACCAACTTTCACGCCTCGCTGAACAATCACCCTGTTGTGTTCTCGTTCGTCCTGTCCAATCTCGGCACCAACCTGCGTTACAGCGGAACGGGGCTGAATGCGGACATTCCACGCGAACCTCTGCCGGGTGAAGAGGCAGTGCCGAGCATCGACCAGCCGGGACAGTTCCGGAGCAAGGACTTCCCGCTCCCGACCATGTTCCGGGTGGGCCTGTCCTACGACCTCGTGTCGGCCGAGACCAGCCGTCTTTCGCTGATCGGCGACTTCAACCAGGTCACCAGCAACAAGGCAGGGTTCTCGTTCGGCAGCGAATTCGCGTCCAGCCGGCTCGGCGGTAGCCCGTTCGGCTTTGCCCTGCGCGGCAGCTACAGCTACGCGCCGGCCAACAACGTTGACCTGGCCGTGAACCAGACGGCCCTGGATGACGAAGAGCGGTTGCAGGGCTTGGCAGTTGGTGGCGGCCTGAACTATGACACCGGCAGCTTCAGCCTGGGCCTGGATTACGCGTTCCGTTACATGGGCGTGCTGGGCGGTACCAACTTCTTCACCTTCAGCCTTGGCTGGTGAGGGAGGCAAGGTGTGGCGGGCGCGATGGAGCGCCCGCTGCAATGCTCATGTCCAACGCGGGATGAGTCGCGCGTCTTACAGTAGGCCGGCCGTGGTGGCCGGCACCACACAACTCATTCCGAGGCAGTTGAATGTATCACTCAGTACTGACGCTGGCCGCGCTCCTGTCGGTCTGGTCCGCGTCGCCGGTACACGCGCAGGATTCACTGCAGATGCGAGTGGTCCGCTACTACCGGCCGGAAGCATCGCAGACGCTCGTGAAGGTGTTCGTGAGCGTGCCGTATGCTCTCCTGCAGGCGCCAACGAGCGGTACGGGCGATGGCAGCATGGTCTACACGGTGAGCGCCCAGGTGCAGGATTCCACCGGTCTGGCGTTGCTGGCTGAGCCGTGGACCTGGAGCAAGCGAGTTCCAGCGCGGGCCAAAGTCCTCGGGGCCTCCGGGCTCGAGCTGATGGAATTCCCGGTAGTGGCGGGTCGCTACACGATGCAGGTTACGGTGACCGACAGCGTTTCAGGTCGCTCGGCCAAGGCGCAGGCTCCGGTGATTGGATACGCCTCGGCACCCGCTGCGAGCGACCTGTTGCTATCACCGGCCATGCGGACTGCCGGAGATGGCGACAGCGTCCCCCAGCCGGGGGAGATGCGGCGCGGCAACACGATCGTGGTGCCGGCAGTGGAGCTGCGGCTGACGCCCGTCCGAACCAAGGTGTACTACCTGCTCGAGGCATACAGCGGGAAGACTGAAGAAGTCTCCGGCACGATGCAGGTTTCAGTTGTGGATACCTCGGGTAAATCGCTCTTCCGCACCGCGGCCTCGGCCGTTCCGGTCCCGGTCGGCGGCGGTACGTTGCAGGGCCAGCTTGATCTCGATGGGCTGCCGCCGGGCAACTATGAGTTCGTCGTTTCGCTCGATGTGGACGGGCAGCGGGTGGAGCGCCGCGCGCCCTTTGAGATGATGAGCATGCAGGAAATGCTGGCGCGCGACAGCGCCCGTGGCGGCGCGCCGGGCGCGCCGGCCAGCACGGTGCAGGGAAGCGACGAGGCATACTTTGCCGCCATGGATGAGGCCCAACTGGATTCGGCTGTCGCGCCGCTCATCCTGATCGCCAAGCAGAGCGAGCTGCGGACGTATTCGCAGCTCTCGGTCAATGCCAAGCGGCGATTCCTGGTGAGCTTCTGGGGCAAGCTCGACCAGCAACCGGAAACGCCGGTCAATGAAACGCGTCAGCGCTTCTATCAGGCGATTGCCTACGCCGACCAGGCGTTCCGGGTGGGCCGCGGCACGCAGGAGCCGGGATGGCGGACCGATCGCGGCCGGATCTACACCAAGTATGGCGCGGCGTCGGACCAGCTGAACCGGGTTCCGACCGGCTTCGCGCCGGCCTATGAGGTTTGGCGATACACACGAGGACGGCCGCGCTATTACGTCTTCGCGGACCGGAACGGATTTGGAGCATATAAGCTGATTTTCACCAACGACCTGACGGAAACCGGCGTGCCTACCTGGCGTGACATCCTGGGTGCGGCCGCCGTGCAGGACATCAGCCAGTATCTTGGCATTGACTTTACCGGTGGTTCAGCGGCCCCCTTTTGAGCCGCCAGCGCGGACTTGACTGTCGCTGTTGAAGAGGGCCCGGGCGCGTGTCCACATTTCGATCGGAATGAGGTGCCAGACATGAAGCGTTTCTTGCGTGGTGCTGTTCTTCTCGCCGTAACTGCCGTGCTCGCGGGCTGCAGTACCGAGCCCGAAGCCCTTGCTGACGGAGAGCCGGACCACATCGTGGCCGAACCTGGGGCCATCATCGTCAACGCCGGCGATAGCATCGCTGTCAAGCTCCGGCTGGTTGACGCGCAGGGCACGTCCCTGCACGAGCCGATCTCAGTCAGTGCGGGCACTGGCATCACCGTGACGGCAGATTCCCTGTACCGTCCGATTTTCCACGGCGATACTCTCGTGTTCAATCCGACCACGACAGAGCTCCGCGTCACCGTGGCGGGTAATGCCCTGACGAAGACGTCGTTCGATGTCTCGGCGGGCGGCAAGACGCTGAACGTGCCGGTGACGGTGACGCCGGCCACGATGGATGTGGAGGTGTCCACGGCGACTCCGGACATCGCGACGCCCGTTACGATAACAGCTCCCGCGGGAGTGACCTTTGGCCCATCCGCAACCATGGTTGATGCGACGGGCGCCACGATCGGGTACGTGACTGGATTCTCGACCGATAACACCGCTATCACAGTGGATCCGATTCCAGGCAAGGTGTTCGCCGGCTTTACGCTCACGGATGTACGTCTGGCCTACTCGCCCACGCTCGTCTTGACCGTGCCGACAGTTGACACGCTTACCTTGAGCGCTACCGTCGGCGCGGGCCTCACTGGGACTGACGACATCGCAACGGCCCCCGAACTGCTGGTCAGCCCGGGAGTCGATCGCGGCTTCGTTGACAAGGGCACCTTTGCGGGTGTGGATCCCGGCGGTGATCTGGACGGCGGAGTGCAGTATTACAAGCTGGTCGTTCCGGCCGATGGCACGTACGATTTCTCGGTGACGTTCCCGGGCGGCAAGGATGTTGGCATCTTCCTGTTCGACGAGTCGGGCGCCAGCCTTGGCGCAATCGCCGATGACTTTGGAACGGGTGGAGACAGTGAGTCCGCGTCCGATGTAGACATCACGGCGGGGACTTATTTTGTCGGCGTGGGCTACTTTGACTACGGCTCGGAGCTGGCGCCAGAGTACTTCGCACTGACGGTGCACCAGCACTAGGCTGCGGCCCGAACACACAGAACGCCCCTGAAGGGACCTTCCTTCAGGGGCGTTCTGGCTAGCTATCGCTTGCCTGACGTGCGCTCACGGGAAGCGGGGAATCACGCTCTCGCTTACCAGCGTTCAGCTGCCGACGTTCGGCTCCTTACCCCTGAACTGCCTCCGATACAACCTCGCATACAAGCCATCCTGCTCCAGCAGCGACGCGTGGGTGCCTTCCTCCACGATCCGTCCCTGCTCCAGGACCAGCAGTCGGTCGGCGCGGCGCACCGTGCTGAGCCGGTGGGCTATGATCAGCGTCGTCCGGTTGACAAGCAACCGCTCGAGGGCGTCCTCGATCAGCCGCTCGCTTTCGTTGTCCAGGTTGCTGGTCGCCTCATCGAGCACCAGGACCGCCGGATCCTTGAGGATGGCGCGCGCAATGGCCACCCGCTGCCGCTGACCGCCGGACAGCTTGACCCCCCGCTCGCCGACCAGGGTGTCGTAGCCAGCCGGTAATGCGGAGACGAACTCGTGGGCGTGCGCCGCGCGGGCAGCGGCCTCGATCTCCGCAGCCGTGGCGTCGGGACGCGCGTAGGCGATGTTCTCCCGGACGCTGCCACTGAACAATGCGGGTTCCTGCGGCACAATCCCTACCGCATGGCGGATGTCCTTGAGCCGAAGGGTGCGGAGATCCTTGCCGTCAAGCAGGATCCGGCCTTCCGTGGGGTCCCAGAACCGGGGCAGCAGGGAGATGAGCGTCGTCTTGCCGGCGCCCGACGGGCCAACCAGCGCCACCACCTCGCCTGGCCGGATCTGGATGTCGATATCCTGAAGGATCCACTGATCCTGCTCCACACCGTGATATCGAAAGGAGACGTGCTCGAGCGTTACGGCCCCGCGCACCGGAGAAGGCAGGCTCTCCGGATGCTCGGGATCGGCGATCTCCACTGGCGCCTCGATCAGGTCGAACACCCGCTCGGCGGCACCGACCGCTTCCTGGTAGGCACTGAAAAAATTGGCCAGCGAGCCCACCGCAGCCGCGATATAGATGGTGTACAAAAGGAAGGAGACCAGCTGCCCGGCCGTGAGCCCGCCATCCAGCACCTGCCGCCCACCCTGCCACAGCACGATGATGATGCCGCAGAAGGTGGCGAGCGTCAGCACTCCGAAAAAGACGCCACGGAAATGGGCCCGCGTGAGCGCCGCCCGGACGCTCTCCACAATCTTGCTCCCATACCGCCAGCGCTCGGCGTCCTCCTGGGCAAAGCTCTGCACGGTGCGGATCTGGCTCATCGCCTCCTCGGCCACGGCAGTGGCCTCGGCCACCTTGTCCTGCACGCCCGTGGTGAGCCGCCTCAACCGCTTGCCGAAGAACATGGCCGTGAGCACGACGACCGGAACGACCGCAACGGCCGTCAGGGTGAGCCGTGGCTGCATGATGGTGAGCAGGGCCAGCCCGCCCACCAGCATCAGGACTTGCCGCGAAAACTCCGCGATCTGGTGGCTCAGGACCCCCTGGAGCAGGCCGATGTCGGTGGTCAGCCGGCTGGTGAGCTCCCCTGTGCGGCGCTCGGTAAAAAATCCGGGCGACAGGGTCAGGAGCTTGTTGAAGAGCTCGCGCCGGAGCCCCGCTACGGCCCGTTCACCCGTAGCCGAGAGCAGGTAGGTCTGTGCATAGTTGAGCACCGCCTGGATGGCAAAGAGACCCACCAGTGCGAGGGCAATCTTGTTGAGGAGGGCGCGATTCCCCTTCTCGAACGCCGCGTCGAGGAGATACCCCACGACCCCGGGAAACATCAGGTTGATGGCGCTCGAGGCCAGCAGCGCCGCCACGGCCCAGTACAGGCCGGCCCGATAGGGGCGAACCCGCGCCCAGAGACGACCCAGCCGCCGGGGAGACGGCAGGCCCATTAGCGGGTCAACTCGTGCAGACCCCGGGCTGGCGGGGCACTATCAGCTCTTTCCAGCAGCATCCGGGTGCCCGGATGCGCACGGCCGATGGGAATCAGGCGGTCCACACCCATCGCCAAAAAGAGCAGGAACAGATAGAGCAGCGAGTACTTGTACATCCGCCATGCCGTTGGTGTCACGCCCGTTTCTCGTAGTAGTTGCACACAGTACCACAAGAGTCGCAAGCCCAGCAACGATGCTGCCACCAGGTAAATCAGGCCGAGCGCGCCGAAGAACGACGGCATTACCGTCAGCGGGAGGAGGAAGAGGGTGTAGAGCAGCATCTCCATCTTGGTCCGGCGCTCGCCTCGGACCACGGGCATCATGGGCACTCCGGCCCGGGCGTACTCTCGCTGCTTGATCAGGGCCAGGGCCCAGAAGTGCGGTGGCGTCCAGTAGAAGATGATGGCAAAGAGATAGATGGCGGCGAGGTCGATCCGCCCCGTCATGGCGGCCCAGCCCACCAAGGGTGGGAAAGCGCCCGCGGCTCCGCCGATCACGATATTCTGCGTCGTGGTTCGCTTGAGCCACATCGTGTAGATCAGCACGTAGAAGAGCAACCCGCTCAAGGCCAACCAGGCCGAGAGCGGATTCACCAATCGATAGAACAGGAAGAACGCCACCGCTCCCAGACCAATCCCGAAGGCCAGTGCGGCTGCCGGCGCCACTCGTCCGGCCGGGATGGGACGCAGCCGCGTGCGACCCATCCGGGTGTCGATATCCCGGTCAAACCACATGTTGATGGCATTGGCGCCGCCAGCCATGAGGTAACCAGCCACCAACACTGTCAGAATGAGCCGCCAGGACGGCAGCCCGGCCGGCGTAATGAACATCGGGGCGATCGTGGTGACCAGCAGGAGCGAGATGATCCGCGGTTTGGTCAGGGTGACCAGGTCGCGCATCAACGACGGCGCCCGGACCACCTCGACCACCTCGACCTCCTCGACCTCCTCGACCGTCCGGTCTAGCCTGTCCTTTTCGCCCAGCCGCCGCGACCGCACCACCATGATGACCGCGGCCGTCCAGATCAGCGTCCCGACCAGCAGGTGCGCGGCGCGTAGTGCCGTCGGCAGGCTCAGGATCACCATGGTCGCCGCGACGATGACCTGCAGCACGGTGAGCCCCAGGATCGCGTTTGCCCCGCTCCTCAGCGGCGCGGCTTCGTCATCCCGGCGCCGGGCGATACGGATCGAGAGCAGCGATGCCAGGATCACGAAGCCGTAGGCCAGGATCCGGTGGGTCCAGTGCAGCACGCCCAGCGTCGTTGGCGGCGGTCCCAGGCCGAACCCTCGGCAGAAGGGAAAGCCCAGGCAGACCCAGCCGGCATTCAGGTTGGCGACGTGTGCGCCCAGCAGAATGAGAATGAATGCGTAGCCCGCGGTGAACAGCACCAGCCCGTGATCGCCATGCCTGTCCGCTCGCGGGAGCGCAGGCTCGAGCGAGCCGGCCCGCATGGCGGTGACCAGCAGGGTGGCCAGGAGCAGCATGGCATTGGCCAGGTGGACGATCACGACCGAGGGCGGCAGCTCCAGCTTCACCGTGACGGCACCGAGGAGCACCTGTACCACCAGCAGGCCGAGCGCCAGCGTTGCCGGGTTCCGGAGACGCGGCTCCGAGCGGTGATGTCGCCACGCCTCGACGGCAACCAGCACGATCAGCAGGCTCAGCACGGCGGCCACCCAGCGGTGGCCGATCTCGATGGCGGTCTCGAGGTCGAGCGGTGGGAACCATTGCCCGTCGCAGCGGGGCCAGTGGTCGCCACAGCCCATGCCGGAACCGGTGATGCGGACAACTCCACCAAGGACTACGAGTCCGATCGCGAGGATCGCCGCCGCCCAGGCAAGGCGGCGTAGCGTCCGGGCAGGATCGGGCTGGCTTTGTGACATTCGATTCTCCAGAGAGGACACGCGGCCCAGCGGGGGGCCCTGCGGCGAGCGAAAGAACGGGAGCGACTCCCCCCTTGTCAAGCATCGGGAAGGCGCTGATTTTGAGGCGGAACTCCCCTCGAACCTTCCTGGTGGTAATGACCCAAGAACGTGATGCCTGGGGTGAACGACTGCCCCGTCACCTGGGCCTCTGGAGCGCTGTCGGGGTCCTGATCGGCTCCACGATCGGAAGCGGAATCTTCCGGGTCCCAGCCACGGTAGCCGGCCAGCTTGGCGACCCCGGGCCGGTGCTGCTCGGGTGGGTCATCGGCGGGTTGATCGCGCTCTTCGGTGCGCTGACGTATGCTGAACTGGCCGCCGCCCTGCCTCGTTCGGGCGGCGTTTTCGCGTATATCCTCGAGGCGTTCGGGCCGCTGCCGGCCTTCCTCTTCGGCTGGTCCGAGCTCTGCGTGATCCGCGCCTCGGCGCTCGGCGCCATCGCGACGATCTTCGCCGAGTATCTCGGTCACTTCATTGCGCTGACGCCGATGCAGGTGCGCTGGGTGGCCGCGGCCGGGATCGTCCTGGTCGGGATCTTCAACTGGGTGGGAGTCAATACCGCGGCCATCGTCACCAACCTGACGACGGTGGTCAAGTACCTGGCGCTTGCCGCGCTGGCGGTGCTCGCCTTTGCCGCGGGGCAGGGCAGCGGAGCGCATTTTACGCCTGCCTGGCCCCACGGCCTCGACCTCTCCCTGCTGGGTACGGCACTGATCACCATCATGTGGTCTTATGATGGCTGGGCCGACTTGTCGTTCATGGGCGGCGAGGTGAAGCATCCGGGACGTACGCTGCCCATGGCGCTCATCATCGGGACCGCCGCCATCGTCGCCGTCTATTTTCTCATTAACGCCGCCTACATCTATCTGGTCCCGCTGCCCGAGATGGCGGGCAGCGCGCTGATCGCGTCAACCGCCGCCGAGCGCATTCCGCTGCTGGGCGCGGCGGGCGCGTCCATCGTGGCGGCCATCGTCATGATCTCCTGCTTCGGGACACTCAACGCGTCGATGATGACCGGCCCGCGCATTTTCTTCGCGATGGCGGATCGGGGCCTCTTCTTCAGGCGCATAGCCCGGGTCTCACCCAGGTACCAGAGCCCGTCCACTGCGATCTGGCTGGCCACGGCCCTTGGCGTGGTGTACGTGTTGCTCAACAATTTCCAGCAGCTGGCGGAAAAATTCATCCTGGGCATCTGGCCTTTCTATGCCCTGGCCGTCGCCGCGGTGTACATCCTCCGGAAGAAGCGGCCCGACCTCGAGCGGCCGTATCGCGCGTGGGGCTATCCGGTGATCCCGGCGCTCTTTCTGCTGGCGTCACTTGCGATGGTGCTCAACGCCCTCTGGACCGAGCCGGTGGACACCGGCATTACCTTCGCGATCATCCTTGCAGGCATTCCGGCCTACCTGCTCTGGCGCCGCTTTGGCGCCACCCGTCACGAAGCTCTGACGGGCGATCCCACTGCTTGACCGGCTTCCGCGCGGCGGTAAGTTTGGGCGCGCGTCAACATTTTCCTCTTCGGAGAGGTGTGTCGGTATGAAAGCATGGTCGGGAAGTCTGAGCGCCGCGGTGCTGGCGCTCGCGCTCGCCGCCGGGCTCACGAGCCAGGTACGGGCGCAGGGCGTCACATCGGCGGCGATCACCGGGGTGGTCGCGGCTTCGGGAGCGACGAGGGAGCCCGTGGCAGGGGCCGACGTGACGCTCACCAAGCCAGCTACGGGCGAGTCTCACGTGGTTACCACCCGCTCGGACGGGCGCTATACCATTGACAACGCCTCGGCTGGCGGGCCCTACACTCTCGAAGTGCGCGCCATCGGCTTCCAGCCGGTCAAGGTGGAAGGGCTGCGCCTGACGCTGGGCCAGCGGCTCTCCCACAACGTGGCGCTCCAGCGCACTACGGTCCAGCTCGAAGACATTACCGTCGTGACCCAGCCGTCCATCCTCGACGACGTCTCCCGGACCGGTGCCTCCACCGTTGTCTCCGACACCACCATCCAGCGGATGCCGCTGCAGGGCCGCAACTTCACCGACCTGATCCAGACGGCCCCGCAGGTCAACGGCAACTCGGTCGCTGGCCAGAACAACCGGTTCAACAACATCCAGGTTGACGGCGGCGTGAACAACGACCTGTTCGGTCTCGCCGGCAGCGGCACTCCTGGCGGCCAGGCCAACGCCACCGTGATCTCGCTGGAAGCAATCCAGGAGTTCCAGGTCCAGGTGGCGCCGTTTGACGTGCGGCAGGGCAATTTCGTTGGCGGCCTGGTCAACGCGGTCACCAAGAGCGGCACCAACGAGTACCACGGCTCGCTCTTCGGGTACTACCGCGGCAAGAGCCTGGCCGGCCAGCGTGACGATCCCACCTTCAGCAACTTCAATGTTTATCAGTACGGCGGCACCTTCAGCGGTCCCATCATGCGGGACAAGCTGCAGTTCTTCCTCTCGGCGGACCTGCAGAGCAGCAGCAGCTCGTTCTCGAGCAGCAACCAGCTGACCGGTGACGATGCGACCGACATCGCGAACGTGGGTTTCACGCTCCAGGATGCGCAGGACTTCCGTGATGTGCTGGTCAACCAGTACGGCTTCGGCGATCCGGGTGACGGCACCGCACCGCCCATCGAGAACCCCGACAACAACCTCTTCGGCAAGCTGTCCTGGCAGATCGCCCCGAACAGCCGGCTCGAGATCTCCCATAACTGGGTGGATGCGAGCCAGGACCAGCTGATCCGGAATCCCACCAGTCCGCGCTTCTCGTCGCGGCTGCGTGACGGTTACCAGCTGTCCAACAGCGGCTACGGCCAGGCCAACCGGACCAACACCACCCGGCTCAAGTGGACCACCACCTTCGGCGACAATTTCGCCAACGAGTTCCTCAGTGGCGGCCAGTGGATCCGTGACCACCGCGAGATTGCCAACGAACTTCCCCTGATCCTCGTGCGGGCAGGGGAGTCCGGCTCCGATGATTCGTGGCTGGCTGCCGGCGCCGACCGGTTCTCGCAGGGCAACCTGCTGAACCAGGACATCTACTCGGTGGCCGACAACCTGAGCTTCAACGTCGCCAACAGCCATCGGCTGACAGTCGGCACCAGCGACGAGTTCTTCAAGTTCCACAACGTCTTCACCCAGGGCTCGTTCGGCTCCTGGATGTTCGCCTCGCTGGACAGCCTCCGGAACGGCGAGGCCGAGGCGTTTGAGATCACCTTGCCCGGCGACCCGAACCTGGCGCCCAACGGTGCCGTTGCCGACTTCTCGGTGAAGCAGATCGGCGCGTTCCTGCAGGACCAGTGGACGCTGAGCCGCCGGGCCACTGTCACGGCGGGCATCCGGGTGGACGTGCCGTTCTTCAGTTCGCCGGTCACCAATCCCAACCTGACGGCCGATCCTGACCTGCCGATCAACACCGGCGTCTTCCCGAGCGGCAACGCGCTCTGGTCGCCGCGGCTCGGCTTCAACGTGGATGCGAGTGGCGACGGTAACACAGTGGTGCGCGGCGGCGTTGGCATCTTCACCGGCCGCCCTGCCTACGTCTGGCTCTCCAATGCGTATGTCGGAACCGGTCTCGAAACGGTGACGCTGACCTGCGTGGACGCGGACGTGCCGGCGTTCCCGGCTTCCCCGGTGGCCGGTTCACCCACCTCGTGCGCCGGCGGCGGCGGGCCCTCGGCCGCGCGCGCCAATCCGGTGTACTTCGACCAGGACTTCCGCTTCCCGCAGTCGTTCCGTGCGGCGCTGGGCCTTGACCGCCAGCTGCCGGAAGGAATCGTCGGCACGCTCGATTTCCTCTACACCGCCAACCGGAACAACCTCTACATCCAGGACAACAACCTGGTTGAGGATGCGGTGCTGTCGGGTGAAGGCCGCTATCTCTACGGCACCTTCAATCCCACGACCGGCCGGGCCACCAAGAACCTGGTTCGTGGTGACATCGGCAATGCGCTCTTTCATCGCAACGAGAACGGCGGCAACAGCGTCTCCATCACGGCCCAGCTGTCGAAGGCGTTCAGCAACGGGCTGTCGTTCAACGCCGGCTACACCTACTCGAAGACCAAGGACATCTACTCGCTGACGAGCAGCATTGCCTTCTCCAACTACCAGTTTGCCTCGGTGGATGGATCGCTGTTCGACCGCAACGTGACGACCTCGTCGTTCGACGTGCCGCACAAGGTCACCATCAGCGGCACGGCCAACCTGCCCTACCACAGCCAGTTCTCGCTCATCTACCAGGGCTTCTCCGGAACGCCCTACGGCTGGACCGTGGGCAGCGACGTGAATGGCGACGGCATCAGCGGCAACGACCTCCCGTACGTCCCGTCGGCGGATGGCACTGACATCACCCTGGCCGACCCGAGCCAGCTCGCCGACCTCAACGCCTTCATCGATGGCCAGAAGTGCCTGGCCGGGAGCCGGGGTCACCTGCTGGAGCGCAATTCCTGCCGGAACCCATGGACCAACCTCGTCAACACGCGGCTCGCGACCTCGCTGCCGCTGATGAGTGGCCACGCGGTGGAACTCTCGTGGGACATCTTCAACGTGCTGAACATGTTCGACAACGAGTGGGGCGCCTTCAAGCAGGTGAGCGCCTTCGAGGAAGGCCCGTCCTTCCTGCGCGCGGTGGGCTACGATGCGGCCAACAACCGGCCCATCTACAATTTCTCTCCGCCCGACGCCGACCAGATCGTCAAGACGGTGCGGGGTCCCAACTCCTCGCGCTGGCGGATGCAGTTCGGAGCGAAGTATTCGTTCTAGGAGCTGAGAGTTAAGAGTTGAGAGTTGAGAGTTAGGAGTTAAGAGAAGCGGCCCTCCTGGCGTGTGTCAGGAGGGCCG
>DASTFH010000145.1:0-5024 GCA_035708725.1 Gemmatimonadales bacterium
GCCCTGGCCTTCGTCTCCGGCTCGAGCCGCCGCCACGGCGCCATCAAGGACGGCACCACCCTCACCGACTACTCCCCCGACGAGATCGAACGCCAGCATTCCATCAGCCTGGGCCTCGGCTTCGCCGAGTGGATGGATACCAAGATCAACATGATCGACACCCCCGGGTACCTCGACTACTTCGGCGAGGCGGTCGGCGGGCTCTACGCGGCGGACGCTGCGGTCGTGGTGCTCTCCGGCAGTGCCGGAGTCGAAGTGGGCACCGAGAAGGTCTGGGAAGTGTGCGACCGGCTGCACCTGCCCCGCATTCTGTTCGTCTCCGCCATGGACAAGGAGCACGCCGATTTCGAGAGCGTGTTCGAGGACATTCGCGACCACCTCTCGCCCAAGGTGGTGCCGGTGGAAGTGCCGGTGGGCGACGGACACGACTTCCATGGCATCGTCAACCTCTTCACCGGCAAGTGCCACGAGTACCGGAAGGGCACCAGGAGCGGCGAGTATGATGAGGCAGACATCCCCGCCGAGGTGGCCGAGAAGGTGAGTCGCTACACCGAGCAGCTCACCGAGGCGGTGGCTGCCACCGATGACAAGCTGATCGAACGTTACCTCTCAGGCGAGACGATTCCGCGCGAGGAAATTTCGGCGGTCATGAAGCGCGCCATGCTGGCCGGCGAGATCGTGCCGCTCTTCTGCGGCAGTGGCGAACTGACGTACGGGATGAGGACGCTGCTTACCGAGATTGTTGAGCTGTTGCCATCGCCGCAGGAGATGCAGGGCGAGCGGAGCGAGCAAGGCGAGCAGGAGGTGCCGCTGCTCGGCCACGTGTTCAAGACCGTCTCCGAGCCGCATGTGGGCGATGTGACATTCTTCCGGCTCTACAAGGGTGACGTGAAGAATGGCGACGAGGTGTGGAACGCCGAGCACGACGTGGCGGAGAAGCTCAACCACCTGTCGCTGCAGCAGGGACGCGACCGCGTCGAGGTCGAGCGGCTGTGCGCCGGCGATATCGGCACGGTGGCCAAGCTGCGTGACACGCACACCAATGACACTTTCTGCCGGCGTGAGCACCCGGTGCGGCTGCCACCCACGCCATTTCCGGAAGCCACCACTACGGCGGCTGTCGCCGTCAAGACGCGGGGCGACGAGGACAAGCTCGCCGCCGGGCTCCACAAGCTGCACGAGGAGGATCCCACCTTCCACTTCGAGTACAACTCGGAGCTGGGTCAGACGCTCCTGCATGGCATGGGTGAGCGGCACCTCGAGACCATCCTCGGGCGGCTGGAGCGGAAATTCGGCGTGCGCGCCGAACTGGGACGCCCACGGGTGGCCTATCGCGAGACGCTCAAGGCGCGCGGCGAAGGGCAGGGCAAGCACAAGAAGCAGAGCGGCGGGCGCGGGCAGTACGGGGATTGCTGGATCCGCCTGGCTCCACGGCCGCGCGGCGCGGGCTACGAATTCGTGGACAAGATCGTGGGCGGCGTCATCCCCAACCGCTACATCCCCGCCGTTGACCGCGGTGTGCAGGAGTCGGCGAAGCGAGGTGTCGTGGCAGGATACCCGATGGTGGATTTCTCCTGCGAATGCTACGACGGCTCCTATCACGACGTGGACTCGAACGAAATGTCGTTCAAGATGGCGGGCATCCTGGCCTTCCGGACCGTGGCGCCCAAGTGCCATCCGGTGCTGCTCGAGCCGCTGGTGGACCTGACCGTCTGGACGCCGGACGACGTGCTCGGCGACGTGATGGGCGATCTCTCCGCGCGGCGCGGCCAGATCCTCGGCACCGAACAGGATGGCCGGCTCACCAAGGTGCGCGCGGTGGTGCCGGAGTCGGAGCTCTTCCGCTATTCCACGACGCTGCACTCGATCACCCACGGTCGGGGCACCCATCATCAGGCTTTTCATGGTTACGCCGAAGCACCGCCGGACGTGACGGCGAAGGTGGCAGAAGAAAACGAGAAGGAGGTCGCCGTTCTGGCGTAATGCCGTACGGTGTCCTGGCCGACGTGGTGGTGGTGCTCCACTTCGGCTTCGTGCTATTCGTGATCTTCGGCGGCCTGCTGGCGCTCCGCTGGCGACGGGCAGCCTGGTTTCACCTGCCGGCGGCAGTGTGGGGCGCGCTGATCGAATTTGCCGGCTGGATCTGCCCCCTCACGCCGCTCGAGAAGTGGCTCAGGCATGAGGGTGGCGTGGCCGGCTACCGGGGCGGCTTCGTCGAGCATTACATCCTGCCGGTGCTCTATCCCCACGGCCTCACGCGCGAGATCCAGCTCGTGCTCGGGGCCGTTGTCGTGCTGCTCAATGTGGGAGTGTATTGGGTGGTGTGGAGGAGAGGGCTGAGAGCTGAGGGCTGAGCGCTCGGCGGCTGCGAAGGTCGCCACGCGCTGTCATTGCGACACACGACATCACGACCCCACGACCCTTGCCCACCTGTAGCTCCCAGCTGTAGGATCCGCGCGGCCGTGCGGCAGCCAAACCGCAGCAATTGGTGACCAGTTTCCATATAGCAAGTAGGATGCTTCAACATCGTAACTAGTGATGGAATAGTAGCTTGCCAGTTGTATCCCCACCTGCATGTCGAAAAAGTATACAATACGAATGCCTACGGCACGGGGGTTGCTCGACGGGCGGTTGTCCTGCACCCGGCTCCCATCAGGAGCGTCCGGTGGCGTCACCACGGTGGCGCTGCGGTACCGGTGCCCGGCCTGACCACCCGTTCCACAGGAGTCCTCGTGTTCGTTCGTACCGTACTCCGACCCATGACGCTGGCGCTGGCTGCGCTCTCCGTCATCTCCTGTGCGACCGATGGTCCGCTCGCGCCGGAGAACAGCAACGTCTCCCTGCCGCCTGCTCCCACCATTGACGCTCCGGACCAGTCGCTGCTCGGCGGCCTGGTAGGTGGCACCGTGACACTGGTGGACAACACCCTCACCACCACGGTCAACACGGTGGACGGGCTGCTCCACCTGCTCACATGCAGTGCGCTGCCGGATGACAAGGCCACCCAGTGGATCGGCCCCAACGGTGGCACCATCCGGTTCGGCGCCAACCAGCTCAGCATCCCGCGCGGCGCGCTCAAGTCCTACGTGCAGATCACCGCCGAACAGGTTTCGGGCGACGTCAACTCGGTGCGGTTCAGCCCGGAGGGGCTCAAGTTTGGCAAGCCCGCCACGCTCACCATGGGTTATTCGAACTGTGAGCAGGTGAGGGCACCGAAGCAGATCGTCTACACCGACGAGGCGCTCAAGGTCCTCGAGGTCCTCAAGTCGAAGGACAGCGCCCGCGGCGAGACCGTGTCGGCGCCAGTCAACCATTTCTCGCGCTACGCGGTATCCTGGTAGCGGATGACCGTCCGTCAGTCGCCAACGCCAGCTGCCCGTCCCGTTCATTCGGGACGGGCGGTTGAGTTGTTGGCCACCGGCGAAAGTCACGCGCGCGCAGGCGCGCTGGCTGATGCGGCGGTCGCCCTCGACGCTGCCGTCGGCGCGGCGCTCCGCGACGACCAGCCTGCGCTGCTGGCGGACGCGCTGCGGCAGCTCGCCGTCGTCTGTCATCATCGCGATGAGAAGGCGCGCGCCCAGGAACTGGCCCAGCGCAGTCTCGGCCTCGCCACCGAGCTGGGCGATGACCTGCGCGCGGCGCAGGCGCTCAATGCGCTGGCCGGCTTCGACTTCGAGCAGGGCTCGATGGACTCGGCCCGGCGGCGCTTCCAGCGCGCCCTCGCCCTGGGTGGGACGCACGATGCCGTGCGCGGCAAGGTAGAGCAGAACCTCGGCATCCTCGCCAACATCCAGGGAGATCACGCCGGCGCCCTCGAGCACTTCGAGCGGGCGCTCCAGGCGTTCGCCGCGATCGGTGACCTGCGCGGCCGCGCCGAGGCCGAACACAACCTCGGCATGCTGCGCGCCGATCTCGGCGAGTACGAAGCGGCCGACGCACACTATGTGCGCAGCCTGCATCTCGCCGAGGAGCTGGGCAACGTGCACCTGCGGGGCCTCGTGCTGCTCAACCGTGCCGACGTGCTCGCCATGCGCCAGCGCTACGAAGAGGCGATGCCGAGCGCGGAGCAGGCACTGGCCATCTTCAATGAGATGGACTCGAAGCTGGACAAGGCCGACGCCTACCAGATCATCGGTCGTATCTATCGCGAAACCGGCCGCATCCAGCTGGCCGAATCCCGGCTCCGCACCGCGGTGGACCTCGCCGTGGCTACGGCGTCGGTACTCAGCGAAGCGGAAACGACCCGCGAACTCGCGATGCTGTACCAGCTGACCGGGCGAAACCAGGAGGCGCTCCGCTCGCTCAACACCGCACACCGGCTCTTCCGCCGCCTCGACGCGCGGCGGGAGCTGGTGGACATCAGCAGCAAGGTCACGAGACTCGAAGACACCTACCTGGCGGTGGTGCGCGATTGGGGCCAATCGATTGAATCGGCCGACAGCTATACGTTCGGCCACTGCGAGCGCGTCGCCGAGCTTGGCGCGCGTCTCGGGACCGCGCTCGGCATGGACGACGATGCCCTGACCGCGCTCCGCCTCGGCGCCTATCTCCATGACCTGGGCAAGGTCCGCGTCCCGCACGAGATCCTGAACAAGCCCGGGCGGCTTACCGACGAAGAGTTCGACGTGATTCGCCGCCATCCGGAGTGGGGAATCGAGCTCCTCGCGACGGTGGACTTCCCGTGGGACATCAAGCCCATCATTCGCTGGCATCACGAGAAGTACGACGGCAGTGGCTATCCGGACCGGCTGGTCGGGGACGAGATCCCGCTGGCCGCGCAGGTCATCTGCATTGTTGACGTCTATGATGCCCTCACTACGACCCGCAGTTACCGGCCGGCCATGGGGAGCGCCGAGGCGCTCGCGCGCATGGAAGAAACCCGGCACTGGTGGCGGCCGGACGTGTTCGACACCTTCTGCCATCTGATGAGGACGCCGGGGGACTGAGCGCATCCCCTTGATGCTGGTGGTACCTCGACTAGCTTCGGGCATCCCCCACACAGAAGGTCGCATGGCCCCGGAAGA
>DASTFH010000146.1:0-13881 GCA_035708725.1 Gemmatimonadales bacterium
GGGTGGCCTGCAGCTTTCAGCTTTAAGCTCTTGTTCGACAACACCATAGCCAGCCCCCCATCGCCGCGAGTGGCGCTTCCCCCCGGCGAATGGTATCTTGCGCCCGGTTCACACCCACCCAACGCCGGGGGCACCGCTGGAACTCCCGACTGCGCATCGGATTCCGATCTCCTGGCTGGTGCAGTACGCCGGTGAGACGATTCGTTACCGCACGATGACGGAACTGGCGCCGCCGGGCATGTTCGAGCCGGCTGCCATCGAGGCCGCCCACGACGGCGTCAGCCAGAGCAAGTCGGCACTCGTCGTCGTCAAGAAGCAGAAGGACACCGGTGTGTGGGGCCAGAATCTGCTGGGCCTCGCCGCCTCGGCACGCGACGGTATCAAGGATACCGGCACCATCCCGCAGTATCGGCGGCTGGTCGAGCTCGCGTGGCCCCATGGAACTCGCCCCTTCAAGCTCGCCGATCGGATCCTGTTCCGGCTCCTCACCCGGGACGAGGATCCGGCCCTGCTCTTCGAATACCAGAAGGCCGCGAAGGCTGAACCGGCCGTAATCCCCTGGGCCCGGGAAACCGAGCGCGAGGCCGCCACCTGTGCCCTCGCCGAGGCGGGATACGCCGATGATCCCCGGCTCAGGGGCGCGGGGCACCGGGTGGCGAACGCCGTCTCCGCGTTCCTGCGGAGCCCGCTCGCCGAAAAGCCGTTCATCCGCTCCGGCAGCTCCACCATCCTGCACCCAGAGGCCTATCCGCCCAGCTGGTACTCGGTCGCCATGATCGCGGCGATGCCGGCGCTCCAGCGTGAGCGGGCAGGCTTCACGGAGCGCCTGGGCCATTACCTGGCGCAGCCCGCGCCCAAGAAGGCGTTCTCGGTCAAGCTGGGCAAGAAGAGCATCAAGCCGTCCCATCTGCTGCTGGGCGATCCCATCGCGGCGGATTCGCGCGGGAACGCCAAGGACATTCCGCTCGCGCTGCACTACATCGAGTTGATGGCACGGATGGGGGCGCTCATGTGGGCACCCGTCGCGTCCCGGGTGCTGGGACGGCTGCTGGCGGATTGCGATGAGCATGGCGTCTGGCGCCCGAAGAACCTCAGGTCACTCCCGAAGGCCACGCACAAGATTACATATCACATGTTCCCGCTTGCCTCGGATGTACGGGACACCGATGGACGCGAAGCGGACGTGACCTTCCGCCTTGCGCTCATCGCACGCATCCTCGGCTGGGAACTGTCCTGGTCCTGAGTCTTCGTCCTCTTCAGCCAGCGCGGTGTGGTGCCAACGCTCGACCTTACCCCCTTCGGCTTCACGGCCACCGAGAGCCTCGTCTATCGAGTCCTGCTGACCGGCGGCCCCGGCACCGGCTACGCGGTGGCGCGGGGCGCCGGCCTCGCGCGCGCGAACGCCTATGCCGCGCTGGAGGCGCTGGTGCAGAAGGGCGCCGCGCGCTCCGACGGCGCCCGCCCCCGCCGGTACCGGGCTGAGCCGGCGGCCACGCTGCTGGCCCAGATCGCGAGCCGACATGGCGATGCGTTCGACCAGCTCTCGCGCGACCTTGCCGGCGCGGCGGCACCCGATACGCCCACCGTGGTGGAGATCAGCTCTCCGCGTGGCGCCCTGCAGCTCGTGTCCCATGACATCGCGCGTGCCACGCGCTCGGTACGGCTCGTCGCCCCGGCCGATGCCTTCCCGCTGCTCGCCCCGGTGCTTCGCCGCGTGGCCAGCCAGGATCTCCCGCTTGCCCTCGCGTCCACGGGGGGAGCCTCGCTCGATTTCGCGGAGGTGCTGCGAGTAGATGCGGCCGATGGCTGGCCCGGCGAGCCTTTCCTTGCCGTGACGGACGGCCGGACGGCGCTGGTGGCCTCACGGCGCGGGAACGATGTCAGCGGGCACTGGAGCGCAGCACCCTCCATCGTGGCGGCGGCGACGCTCTCCTTCCGGCACCTCACCGGGCTCGATTGATGGAGCCGTTTGCCAAGGCCTTTGACCAGCTCCGTCGGGAGTACCTCGCCGATGGCGCTGATCGCCTGATGGAAATCCGGGTCGACGCCGACCGTTACCGTTCGGGTGACCGCGAGGCGCTCGCCGCCCTGCGCACCCGGTTTCACCGCCTCGTGGGCTCCGGCGGTTCATACGGGTTTCCCGAGATCAGTTCGGCTGCACGGGATGTCGAACGCTGGCTCGCGCAGGACCCACCGCCGGCCCCGCTCGATGTCGACTGGCTCGACGATGCGGTGGACCACCTTGCCGTGCTGTTCACCGAGGCGGAGCGGCTGCTGCGCGCTGCTGCGGGCGACTCGAATGCCCGGCTCGCGGTGCTCGCGGGCAGCGACGACGGCACGATCGAAGAACTGCGGGACATACTCACGGCTGCGGGGTTCACCGTGCGCTGCCTGCCCGCCGATGCCCGGCCCGACGACGTGGCAAGACCGGAAGCGGCGCAGATCGTGGTGCTGATGGCGCGCGGCTCCGGGACCTACGGCGCCGCCGCGGCCTGGAGTGCGGCGCCGGCGCCGGTGCCACGCACGGTGGTGCTGATCGAAGGTTCCACACCGGTTGACCGGCTACGGGCGGCGGTCGCCGGCGCCGAGCTCGTGCTGCCGGACGCGCGCGCCGCCAGCGAACTGGCGCGGCTCGCGCAGCGTCAGGTACTCACCAGTGCTGCCCGGTTCGTCGCCGTGCTCGCCGATGACGAGGACACCCGCGGCAGCCAGCTGGCCGAGGGGCTCGCGAGCCTCGGCATGGAAGTTCGGCGCGCCGCCACCTCGGACATGGCGCGGCAGCACCGTGAATTGTCAGTGCCAGACCTGGTCGTCGCCTCGGCGACGCTGCCTGAGGGAGGGGGGCGGGCGCTTGCCCGCCTGCTGCGCCAGGACCCGCGCTGCGTCTCGGTTCCCGTGGTGCTGATGGGCGCGCTCTCCAGTGAGGATCGGCTGGCAGCGCTGCGGGAGGGTGTGGACGAGGTCATGACCGGGGCGCGGCCCGCCTCCAGCACGGTCGAGGAACTGCGCGCCCGCGCCGAGCGCGGCCGCCGGGTGCGCGAGCTGATCCGGCGCGACCCGCTGACTGGCGCGCTCAACGATTCAGCGTTCCAGGCGGAGCTTGATCATGCCGTCCAATTGGCACAGCGGGACGGCCGGCCGCTCACGGTGCTGCGCATTGTCGTCGATGACCTCGATGCCGTGAATGCCGAGCATGGCCACGCCACGGGCGACCGGCTGCTGGCCCATGCCGCCGCCGTCATCCGCGCCACCGTGCGCCAGAGTGACATCGTGGGGCGCCGGGGCGGCCGGACCTTCGACGTGATCCTGCGGGGTTCGGCGCGAGGCGGTGCGAAGGTGATCGAAACCAAGCTGCGCAGCATGCTGGATGATCACCCGTATGAGACGCGGGATGGGGGGAGGATTGTGGTGAGGGTGACGCTGAAGGCTGAAGGCTGAAGGCAATCACGTTCAGCCTTCAGCCTTCAGCTCCTAATGCGTATACCCCATCGTCAGCGGCGCCACGTCCTGCGGGTTCTCGTTGCCGAAGAGCAGGCGGCCTTCGCGGAAGGAGGCCCCGCGCAGGGTCAGCGCGAGCACCTCTCCCAGCGTCGAGACCAGCGAGATATCGAGCGTCTTCCGGATCTCCTCAGGGAGGTCCTCGAGATCGGCCTCGTTCTCCTGGGGCAGGATGACCTTGGTGATGCCAGCCCGCACCGCACCCAGCACCTTTTCCTTTACGCCCCCGATCGGCAGCACCCGGCCCCGGAGCGTGATCTCGCCGGTCATCGCGATGTCATGCCGCACCGGGCGGTTGGAGAGGGTCGAAACGATCGCCGTCGCCATGGTGACGCCGGCGGACGGTCCGTCCTTCGGGATGGCGCCGGCCGGCACGTGCACGTGCAGGTCCCGGTCGAACATCTCATCCGGAATCCGGAGCGCTGCCGCGTGCGAACGCGCGTAGGTCCACGCCGCGCGGGCTGACTCCTTCATGACGTCGCCCAGCTGCCCGGTCAGGACCAGTTCGCCCTTGCCGCGCATGGTGCTGGCTTCGACGAACATGATGTCGCCGCCAGCCGGCGTGTAGTACATGCCGGTGCTCACGCCAACCTGGTCAGTGCCGGCCATTTTCTCCGGATGGACCTTGGGCCGGCCCAGCAGGTCGTCGACCAGGTCCTTGTCCACGGTCAGCCGTTCCACCTGGCCGGACGCAATCTGCCGGGCCACCTTGCGGGCCAGCCGGCCGATCTCGCGCTCCAGCTGGCGCACGCCGCTCTCGCGGGTGTAGCCGGTAATGATTTCCGACAGTGCGTCGTCGGTGATCTCGAGCTGTTCCGGCGTCACGCCATTGTCGCTCAGCTGGCGGGGAATCAGGTACTGGCGGGCAATGGCGTGCTTCTCCCGCTCGGTGTACCCGGCAAAGTCAACAACCTCCATGCGGTCAAGCAGCGGGCCGGGAATGTTCTGGATGAAGTTGGCCGTCGCGATGAACAGCACTTCGCTGAGGTCAAACGGCACGCCCAGGTAATGGTCCACGAACGAATCGTTCTGGGCCGGGTCGAGCACCTCGAGCAGCGCACTCGCCGGATCCCCCTGGAACGACACGCCGAGCTTGTCCACCTCGTCCAGCAGGAAGACGGGGTTCTTGGTGCCGGCCTGCTTCATCCCCTGCAGGATGCGACCCGGCATGGCACCCACGTAGGTGCGGCGGTGGCCGCGGATGTCGGCCTCGTCGCGAGCGCCGCCCAGCGAGATGCGGACGTAGCGTCGTCCCATGGCGCGGGCGATGCTCTTGGCAATGGACGTCTTGCCGACGCCAGGAGGGCCCACGAAGAGCAGGATGGGACCCTTGGCACCCTTGTCGTCCTCATTCCCGGGGGCGGGACGGTTCGGTTCCGGCACCGTGGCCGTGGCCACCGGCGGCTCTTCGCCACCCGTGACGACGTCGGCCGGTGCGCTTTCGTCCTTCTCGTCCGCCTCTTCGCGTGCCCGGTTGGCCTCGCGCAACTGGCGCACGGCAAGAAATTCCAGCACGCGATCCTTGACGTCGGTCAGCGCGTAGTGATCTTCGTCAAGAATGCGCTGGGCTGCCTTCAGGTCCAGGTGTTCCGCGCTCCGAAGATTCCACGGCAGCTCAGCCACGTTCTCGAGATAGGTGCGGATGACCTGTGCTTCCATGCTCTCGCGCCCGGTGCGCGCAAGGCGGGACATCTCCCGGTCCACTTCCTTCCGCGCTTCCTCGGGCAGCTCCAGCGCCTCGATCTTGGCCTTGAGCTCCTCGAGCTCATCGCCCTCTTCATCCTCGCCCAGCTCCTGGCGGATCCGCTTGAGCTGCTCGCGCAGGAACATCTCGCGCTGGCGCTCGCCCAGCTCCTCCTGCACGGCGGACTTGATGTCCTCCTGTGCATCGAGCACGCCGATCTGCCGTTGCACGTGCACCAGCACGCGACGCAAGCGCTCCTCGGCGGAGAGGGTCTCCAGGAGACTCTGGCGCTGGGCCGGCGAGATGTCGATGTAGCCGGCCACGAGATCGGCGAAGCGGCCCGGCTCGTTGACACCGGCGAGGACCTGGTTCACCACTTCTTCCGGCAGGCCCGACTTCTGGCCCAGTTCGGCGGCGCGAGCGCGCGCCTCGCGATGCAGTGCAACGAAGGCCGGATCTTCAGGATTGAGTGGCAGCATCTCCTCGGCCTCGCGGACCACGGCCTGGAGATAGCCCTCGGTTTCACTGTAGTGGATGGCGATGCCCCGCCGTTCACCATGGAGCAGGAGTTGCATGCCGGCGAGCCCGCGCTGGAGCTGGCCGATGCGGGCAATCGTGCCAATGGTGTACAGGGATTCCGCCTCAACCGTCTCGGTGTTCTGGCGCTGGGAGACGGCAAAGACGAGCTTATCAGGAGTCTGCAAAGCCGCTTCGATGGCGCGCAGCGTGCCCGGGCGGCCGGCACCAATCGGCGCCGTCACTCCGGGAAACAGCACGACCTCGCGCAACGGCAGCACTGGCAGGGTCAGTCGTTCGGACATCAGTTCTCCTTGAGCGGCGCAGGCGGTGAAGAACGCGAAACCACGGCCGTCGCCTGTAACATGCGCGCGAATCGCGCGATCTGGCAGTCTCTACGGTTAATCGAGTGTATCAGGTGCACCGGATGTGCCATGGAGAGCCGTGCGTCGTAAGTCGTGGGCTGACAGTCAACTGCCAACGGCCCACGATCGACCGTAGATCGTGGACCGTCGACGGCCGCCCTGCACTGCCATCCTGGCGCGACATTTCGGCACGCGAATCTCATGGGACAGGCTCCCCGTACAGGAATCGCCTATCTGTTGCTCCGGAAGGGGCTAGAGCACAAATTGGGTGGTTGCCTTTCGGACGGATGCTGACCTTTACTCGCCCTCGAGGGCTGATCATCGGATGAGCTCACCCTTGGACAAGCCGCTGGCCGCGCGACTCGCGGATGCGCTGGGTGACGCCTATACCATCGAGGGCGAGGTGGGACGGGGCGGCATGGGCGTGGTATACCGCGCCACCGACAACCGGCTCCAGCGACGCGTGGCCATCAAGGTGCTGCCACCGGAGCTCGCCTTCCAGCAGGACATCCGGGAGCGTTTCACCCGCGAGGCGCAGACGGCCGCGCGGCTCTCCCATCCCCACATCGTTCCCATCCACACCGTCGGCGACGGCCAGGGGCTGGTCTACTTCGTCATGGGCTATGTGGACGGCGAATCGGTGGGCGCCCGGCTCAAGCGCCGCGGCAAGCTGCCGCCCGATGAGGCGCGCCGTATCATGAAGGAAACGGCCGACGCGCTCTCGGCCGCCCACGCCGTCTCGATTATCCATCGCGACATCAAGCCGGACAATATCCTGCTCGAGGGCACCCGCGGACGGGTGATGGTCACGGATTTCGGCATCGCCAAGGCGTTGTCGTCTTCCTCGGGCGCGACCCTCACCGGTGCCGGCGTGGCGATCGGCACGCCGTCGTTCATGAGTCCCGAGCAGGCGGCCGGTGAGCGGGAGATCGACGGGCGCTCGGATCTCTACAGCCTGGGGATCGTCTCCTACCAGATGCTGACGGGCGAGCTGCCGTTTCAGGCGCCCACGGTGGCTGGCATCCTGATGAAGCAGATCACGGAACCCGCTCCCGACCTGCGGATCCAACGTCGAGACGTGCCCGAAGACCTGGCGCTCGCGGTGTCACGCTGTCTCGAGAAAGATCCCGAGAATCGCTGGCCCACCGCCGATGCACTCCGGCGCGCGCTCGAGAGCCGCACCGTGACTGGCTATGAGCCGACCGGGCTTGGCTGGAAGGCGTCGCGGCCGGCGGCGCGGGACACGGGACGCGGGACACGGGACGCGTGGCCGAGAGATCGAGAGGTCGAGAGGTCGAGAGGTTCGGCCGCCGAGCCGCCGGGCCGACGACCCATGGCCCTCGATCGGCGACCGTCGCGGCTCCCGCGTCCTCCTCGCCAGTCTGACGACTGGGAGTACCGCCGTCATCCGCGCAAGCGCGACGACCACACGCCGGTGCCGGATACCGGAGAGCCGCGCATCATCCAGCGTGTGCGCGGACAGTTTGCGCGCTGGGCCGCGATCTCGCTTGGCACGTTCGGCATCAACATCGCGACCGGCCTCGACACGCCGTGGTTCCTGTTCCCCACCTTCGGCATGGCCATCGGGCTCTTTCGCGACTATGCCCGGCTCTGGCAGGCAGGCTACAGCTGGCGTGACGTCCTGGCGCGGCCGCCCGCGCCCGACGCGATCGGTGCCGGCGGCGCGCGGGCGCAGGGGCGCCTTCCTCGCCAGCTTCCCAACCCGTCGCCCAGCGAATTCGGTGATCACTATCTCGTCATCAAGCAGATGCGCGATGACCGGAACGGGATCCTGCGCCTGGTGGACGGCCTGCCGGCCGACACGCGCAAGGACCTGGCCGAAGTGCCAGAGACGGTGGACGGCCTGTACAGCCGAGCGATGGACCTGGCCCGGTCGCTGACGCTGATGCAGCGCGATGTGGCCGATGACGGGAGCGTGGGGCGCATCGAAGCTCGGCTCGCCGAGCTGGAAGCGTCATCGCCAGGCGATGAGCGCACCCGGCAGATCGAACTGCTGGAGCGCCAGCGGAAGTCACTCGCCGATCTCCAGACCCGGCGGCAGCAGATGCTTGCCAACCTGGAGTCGTGCCGGCTGGCCATGCAGAACCTGCGTTACGACATGCTGAAGCTGAAGACCTCGGACATCGCCGCCGTGATGGGCGACCTCACTCAGGCCACCCAGCAGGCGCGTGCGGTGAGCCGCAACGTGGATAATGCGATCGCAGCCGCGGCCGAGGTGAAGGAAGCACTGAAATAGACGGGAAGACGGTTGGACGGTTGGACGGCTAGTTCTTACGTTCGGTTTCTAGCCGTCTAACCGTCCAGCCGCCTTCTTACGGCATCGCCTCCAGCCCTGACCGCGTCTCGTCCGTCAGCCCGCCTTCATCGCTCACTTCCCAGATGGCAAACTGGATCAGGTCCCGCGCGTCCGACGTGGTCACGTCCTTGTCCTTCACCAGATCGATGATTTCCGCCAGGTCGGCATTATTCGACACCGGACCGAAGTGGAATACATCGGTGTCGGTACTTGGAGTGCGGTGCTCGTTGGTGCAGAAGAGCGAATAGAGGATCGTCGTATCGCGCCCGGCGCCGATTCGGATCCGGATGGGCACCACCTGGGTCCCGTTCTGCGTCGACGTGTCCGCCGCAATCATGACCAGGCCAGCCGGAAGGACAAACGAAGTATCGGTTGCACCGCTGTTGTGCAGCGTCATGCAGACGGCCACGAAATCCAGGGAGCTCGAGACCGGCTCGAGACCGGCGCAGGGCCCACTGGCAGCGCCGACGTAGATCGGCCCGGTCATTTCGCCCTTGACGGAAATGTATGCCGGCAGGGTAAACTGGCTTCCGGCCGGATGGACGAAGGGATGGGCAACATTATCGTTGCCATCACCGTCGCCCCCCGGAGGCCCGGTCAGGCTGTGGTCGCCACCGCAAGCGGTCAGGGAAGCCGCGACGAAGAGAAGAGCCCACCGCCACCGCCGAAAATTGCACACTGCCTGCATCATCCGTCTCCTGCGGCCTGCGCCGCGGTTCAGTGCATGGAACTTGTGGCCTGCCTGCGTATGACGCAGGGCAGCCGGTTTCACTCTCACCCGACGTTTGATGCGGCCGAGGCAGGTGTGACGAAGCGACGGGCATAGGCGCCGGCCAGCGGGACGGCCCATTCCTTACCCTGGAATGCGCGGACCATCAGCAGGATCCACAGCACGAAGCTGAAGGCCGCGAGCGCGAGCCCGGCCAGCAGCGCCACGATCCAGCCCACCACGGGTACGAAGGCCAGCATCGAGGAGACGATGCTCAGGACGATGCTCACTGCGATCATCGCGATCCCGACGACGACCGACTGCATGGCGTGGAAGCGGACGAAGCGATTCTCCTTCTCGAGCACCAGGAAGAGCACTCCGGTGATCGGGCCCAGGATGTACGTGAGCAGGCCCGCGACGTTGGCGGCGAGCCCGGTGCTGGTGCCGGTATTTGCATCGGCGGACATGGCGACTCCTTCGAGACGGTGGTGGCGCCTTGCGGTCCAGGACGCCAGATTGGCCAGGTAACTGCTCCGGGCCCACCCGAGAGACGCGGTCCCCCTCAATTCATTCTCACTCACCCCACCACGGAGGCCATCCGCCAGGATGTTCAACCGGCTTGTGCTCCTGCTCCTGCTCCCACTCCTGAGTGTCCCCCGTGCGGGCACCGAAGCCCCGCTTGCGATCACGCGGGCAGCACTTGCCGCGGTCGAGCGCGACAGTTCGGCGGCACTGGCTGCGCGCTGGACCACGCGCATCCAGCAAGACCCCGATGACCGCGCGGCCGCGCTGGGGCTGGCGACGCTTGCACGCCTGCAGTACGACTACGGCGATGCGGCCCGCCGCTACCGCGCGCTTGACCGGAATCCTCCTGACCAGTTCGCGGTCCATGCGCGCCTCGGACTTGGCGCTGCCTTCGACGCGCAGGGCCTGCAGGCGCAGGCTGACTCACAGTTCCGGCGAGCGCTGGCGGGCGGACGCGCGATTGGCGACAGCGCCGCGCAGGCCGTCGCACTGATGAACCTGGCCTACCTGGTGGCGACCCTGGAGGGCATCGAAAGCGGGGTGGCCTACCTGGACAGTGCGCGCCAGGTACTTCCCGCAAGTGCGCCCGAACTGCAGGCCGACTGGCATCGCCGCCATTCGGTACTGCTTGCGGTGCAGTCGGACCCGGGCGCGAGTGCGGAAGCCGAGGCATGTGCGCGCACCGCTGCGTCCCTGGGAGTCCGGCGGCTCGAGGCCAACTGCCTGCAGGCCGCCGCGCTCGACCTGCGGATCCGCGGGCTGCTGGACTCGTCGCTCGTGGTGTTGCAGCGTGCGGCCGGCCTGCAGCGCGCCGCGCGGGACCAGTCCCGCCTCGCCGAGACGCTCTTGCGTGAGGCCGACATCCTGCGGGGGAATGCCGCGTTCGGGCAGGCGCACGAAGTACTGGACGAAGCTCTGGAAACGGCTGCTGCCTCCCACAACCTGCTGGCACTTGCGTCGGCGCATACCGGTGCGGGATCGCTGGCCCTGCGCGTGCAGGACTTCGCCACGGCTGACGACGAACTGGAACAGGCCGTGCGCCTTTTCCGGCAGCAGGGGGACCCTGCCGGGGCGATGCTCGCGCGGTCCTTCCTTCCGACCCTGCATGCCGCGGAAGGTGACGTAGCAGGTGCGGCGAGTGAGGCGGACTCGATCATCGGGTGGTATCGCCGCACCGGTGAGGTGCCGAACGAGTTCGAGATGCTCCGCACTCGCGCATCCATCGCGATGCGTGCCGGCGACTGGGACAAGGCGCGGGGAGCGCTGGAAAGTGCCACAGAGCTCGCGCTCCGGCACACCATGGATGAGGCAAGCGGATCACTCGAGCTCGACCGGGGACGGCTTGCGCTCTACCAGGGCGCCCTGCCCGAAGCTGAGCGACATCTGGTGAGCTACCTGGCCGGACTCGATTCGAGCGCGCACGTTGCGCGGCATGAAGCGCGAGCGCGCCTGGCGGAAGTGTACGCTCGGCAAGGCCGCCTGGACCAGGCAGAGCAGGAGCTTTCGCTGGCAGACGACGCCCTGGACCGCTGGCGGGCCACCCTCGCCGACCACGATCTCCGCATGCTCGCCTTCCAGGCCATGCCGACAGAGGATTACGAGCGCCATGCCAGCGCCGCGCGGGTGCTGGCAGCGCTGGCATCCGGCGACCGGCCACGCCCCGCCTTTGCCCTCGCCGAGCGACGCCGTGCGCGGGCGCTGGCCGACGGAATGGCCGAAGCCGACGCGCTGCGTCGTGACGAAGCGAGGCCCGGCCTCGCCAGGCGCATCAGGGCGCAGGCGTCGCCAGCCACGGTGGAAGACGTGATGGCAACCGTGCTCGATGACAGTACCGCGTTGCTGGAGTATGTGGCCGGCATGGGGAACGCACCGAGCACCGTATTCACCGTGACACGCGCCGGCGTGCGCGCACATCTGCTGGCGCCGGTGGAGTTGCTGCAAGACGACCTTGCGCGGTTCGTCGCGTTGCTCGAGAGCGGCGGTTCGACGGGTCACCTCGGCCGCACGCTGGGTGCTGCCATGCTCGACTCCGCCCTCGCGTCGCTGCCTCGCGCCGTGACCCACCTGATCATCATCCCCGACGGCCTGCTGCATCATGTCCCGTTCGATGCACTGGCGCTCCCTGACGGGCAGCCGTTCATCTCCCACTACGAGGTCAGTATCGCACCCTCGGGTGGTGTGGCCGTGGCGCTTCGGCGCCGAGGAGCGCGTCACAGCGCGGGACCGGCATCCACTTCCCTGCTGGCATTCGGTGATCCGGCGTTCGCGGCGTTCTCCGCCCAGGGCGCGTTGTCACGGCTGATGGGCGCGGGCGCTGAAGCGGAGGATGTGGGCAGGTATGCTGCGGATGCCGTCGTCCGACTGCGCGCTGATGCGAGCGAGGCCTTTCTCAAGCGGGCCGATCTCAACCGATTCGATGTGATCCACTTTGCGACTCACGCCCTGGTGGATGAAGCGCGCATGGACCGGACCGCGCTGGCGCTGGCGCCAGGCGATGGAGAGGATGGCTTTGTGACACCGTCCGAGCTGGCCGGCCTTCACCTGGCGCCGGGCCTGGTGGTGCTGTCAGCGTGCCAGACAGCAGGCGGGAAACTGGTGCAGGGCGAGGGCATCGCGGGGCTCACGGCACCGCTGCTTGCCGCGGGTGCTCGAGTCGTGGTGGCCACCAGGTGGCAGGTGGGCGATGAGCAGGTCGAGCAACTGGTGAACGACTTCTACGATGCCATGGCCGAGGGCCAGCCGGTGGGCTCAGCGCTTCGGTCAGCCAAGCTGGCGGCCATTCGCCGTCATGCACCATCCAGTGAGTGGGCAGCATTCACTGTTGTTGGCGATCCGATGGTTACCGTCGCGCTCACGCGACCGCATGATGTTCCGGTTGTCTGGGTCGTGGCGATCGTCGGCGGAGTATTGGGACTGCTGGGAATCACGATAGTGCGAAAGGGTCGGCGCTCAACGGTCAACCGTTGACCGTCGACCGTTGAGCGTTTCATTGCGAGTTGGCTCGTACCTCCAACGACCGCATGCCGCCGCGCACCGATTCCCCGCCCGGCAGCGTGGCGCGGACCCACCAGTTATAGGTGCCGGGAGGAAGCTGTTGGGTGGTGTCCAGGGTCACCATCGTGTCCGCAGTTTCCGCGGACGTGACGACGGATCCGTCGGCCGCGAGCACTTCCAGCCTGTAGCCAGTGGCGCGGGGGACGGGACGCCAGGCGAAGATCAGCGGCTGGCCCGATGCCACTGACACGCCGGGCGCGAGCAGCACGACGGAATCCGCGGCGCCGCGCGTCACGTCGCCCGGCGGAGTGACCCGGCGCACCACTACCACGGCAAGCAGGATGGAAGCTGCCAGGGCAACCGGCGCGTACCAGTGCCAGTTGCGACGAGCAGAGGCCCGGCTGCGGGCACCACCGCCGGCCTGCTCGATGCTCCGCAGCAGCTCGAACTCCTGCAGGCACTGCGGGCACGCCATCACGTGATCGAGGGTGGCGAGACGCACGGCCTCGGGCCCTTCCCTTCGCGCGAGCGCAAGCAGTGCCTCGGGCGAGGGACACTCCGCCGACGACGATGGCCGGTTCAGGCCTTGGCTGTACAGGTCTCTCAGTTCCGCGTCCTTCATGCCGCTCCCTCCGTCCGCTCCGGCCCGATACCCTGCTCCTGCAATCGCGAGCGCAGATCATCCAGGCCGCGATAGAGCAGGTTGCGCGTCTTGGCCTCCGACCATCCGAGGAGCGAGGCGATTTCCTCGCGCGGGTAACCCGCCAGGTACATGCGGACCACGGGCCTTCGATTGGGCGAAATGGTGTCGATGGCCTGGGCCACCTGGGTTGCGAGCTCGGCGTGGGCCAGATCCAGCTCGGGGCCGCGGGCGTGGGCGGGCAGCCCCTCGGCGTGCTCTTCGACCGGAACACTCACGTCGCTTCGCCGGGTGCGGCGCCGTCGAAGCAGGTCCACCGCCGCCGACATCGCGGTCCGATATACGTAAGACGCGGAGACCTGCCGGACCTGCTCACCGGTGCGCTGGGCACGCCAGAGCCGGATCCGGACTTCCTGCAGCACCTCGTCGAGGTCGGAATCAGCCAGACGGTGGCGCAGCCCCACCTGGCGCACCATGGCGCTGAAGCGGGAAACTACTGCCTCGACGGCGGAGGAGAGATGATGGTCGTGCGGGGAAGAGGTCAAAAGGTCAGGAGTCGAGGAGTCGAGGGGTCGAGGGGTCGAGGGTCGAGGGTCGAGGGTCGAGGGGTCGAGGGGTCGAGGGTCGAGGGTC
>DASTFH010000147.1:0-4939 GCA_035708725.1 Gemmatimonadales bacterium
GGTCTCGAGCTTCACCACGGTGCTGAGCGGCGTGGTGGGAGTGCTGCTGATCATCTTTGGGGGGCGCACCCTGCTCGACCAGACCATGACGCTGGGCGATTTCACGATGTACATCTTCCTGATCGGGCTGGTCGCGGCGCCGCTGGTCGGGGTGGCCTCGATCGGGACCCAGATCAGTGAGGCGTTTGCCGGGCTCGACCGGATCAGGGAGATCCGCGAGCTCACGCCGGAAGATGCCGACGATGATCGCCGCCACAGCGTGCCGGAACTGCGGGGCGAAGTGGAATTCCAGGATGTGTCGTTCGAGTACAACCCCGGTGTGCCGGTGCTCCGGCACGTGAGCTTCAGCTCGCCGGCCGGCAGCACCACGGCGCTGGTGGGCGCGAGCGGCTCGGGAAAGAGCACGCTCATCTCGCTCGTGATGGCATTCAACAGGCCCACGTCGGGTCGCATCCTCATTGACGGTATGCCACTGGATGACCTGAGGCTGCGAGACTATCGCGGCAACCTCGGCGTGGTCCTGCAGGACAATTTCCTCTTTGACGGCACCATCGCGGAGAACATCGCCTTCTCCAAGCCGGGCGCGAGCCGAGCGGAGATCGAGGCCGCGGGGCGGGTGGCGCATTGCGACGAGTTCGTGTCGCGCATGGCCGACGGGTACGGGACCGTGGTGGGCGAGCGGGGCGTCAAGCTCTCGGGCGGCCAGCGCCAGCGCGTGGCCATTGCGCGTGCCATTCTTGCCGACCCGAAGATTCTCATACTTGATGAGGCAACGTCATCGCTCGATTCCGAGAGCGAGGCGCTGATCCGCGACGGCCTCCGCCGCCTGCGCGAGGGGCGCACGACGTTCGTGATTGCCCACCGGCTCAGCACCATCGCGAGCGCGGACCAGATCCTCGTGCTGGAGGACGGAGAGGTGGTGGAACGCGGCACCCAGCCGGAACTCCTGGCGCTGGGCGGCCGCTACCGGCAGCTGTATGACAAGCAGTACGGGGTGGAGGTCGATCGGTTCGTGAATGAGGGGGAGGAGTTGGTGGAGGGGGCGTAGGGCAGGATGGGCAAGATGGGCGGGCGGGGCGGGACTTGGAGCGAGCGTCATTGCGAGCCGCGAAGCGGCGAAGCAATCGGGTCGCCCGGATCGGGATGCCTCCAACTCGATTGCTTCGTCGGGGCCGATGGCCCCGCCTCGCAATGACGCGCTCGCCAGCTCCGACCTGCCCATCCCGCCCATCCCGCCCATCTTGGCCGCCTACTCCCCTAGCTCAAACTCCTTGGGCGCCCCCGTTCCCAGCAGGTTCCGCACGAAGTAATCCCACCGCCGCCGGATCACGTACGGCTCGTTCCCGAACCCGTGGCGACGATTGGGAAGTATGATCAGGTCGAAGTCCTTGTTGGCCTCGATCAGTTCATTCACCACCAGCAGCGTATTGTAGAACGGCACGTTGTCGTCCATCGAGCCGTGCATCAGCAGCAGCTTGCCCTTGAGGTTCTTCGCCACCAGCTGGTTGGCCTGGTTGTCGTAGTTGGTGGAATCCTTGCCATGCTTTACCAGCAGGCCCTGCCACTTCTCGGCCCAGTCATCCTCGTAGTTTCGGTTGTCGTGGTTGCCCGCTTCTGAAATCCCCACCTTGAAGAAGTCGGGGAAGCGGAACATGGCGTCCGCCGTGGCGTAGCCGCCGCCCGAGTGGCCGTAGATCCCCGCGCGGTTGATATCGATCCACGGATACTTCTCCGCCAGCTGCTTCATGCCCGAGACCTGGTCGGGAAGCCCGTTGTCGCCCATGTCGCCGTAGTAGGCGTCGTGGAACGACTTGGAGCGTCCCGGCGTCCCCATCGCATCGAGCGCCACGACGACGAATCCGAGTTCCGCGAGTGCCTGGTTGTCGCTCCGGGCCGGCGAGAACGAGCGTGAACCCACGCTGCCGGTCTGCGGGCCGGGATAGATATGGTTGACGATCGGGTACTTCTTCGTCGAGTCGAGCTTTGTGGGCACGAACATCAGCCCGTAGAGATCGGTCTTGCCGTCGCGCGCCTTGACGGTAAAGGGAACCGGCGGCGTCCAGCCGGCGGCAAGCAGGGCCGAGATGTCGGCCTTCTCGAGCTCCTGGCGCAGCGCGCCGGAAGCATCACGCACCACCATCACGGGCGGCGTGGTGGGCGTCGAGTACGTATCCACGAAATACTTGCCCGAGGGCGAGAACGTCACGCTGTGGTCCGCATTCTCGGGCGTCAGCAGCTTCTCGCCGCTGCCGTCGAGCTTGATGCTGTAGAGGTGCGAGTAGTACGGATCCCGTCCCGCCTCGCGTCCGCCACCGGTGAAGTAGACAATGCCCTTGTCTTCATCCACCCGGCTCACGTCGAGTACCACGCCCGGGCCCTTGGTGACCTGGTTCTTCAGCTTGCCGGTGGCCAGGTCGTAGCGATAGAGGTTGCCCCAGTCGTCGCGCTCGGAGTACCAGAGCACCTCGCCCCGATTCCAGAGCACCCGCCAGGCGATCCCGTCCACGCCGCTTTCGTAGTAGGTGTCCTGGTGCTCGGTGAGCACGGTGCGCACCTCGCCCGTCGCCGCATTGGCGACTCGCAGCGTGGCGTCCTTGTGGTCGCGCGAGCTGGAGACGAAAGCAAGCTCGGTTCCGTCTGGCTTCCACTCCACATCCGAGAAGGTGTCGCCACTGCACGCCACGTGGTCGCACTTGGTGGAGCGGTGCGCGTCCGGCGGCATCTTGAGCCGCACCACGCCGCTGCCGTCGGCGTTGATGATCACCCGGCTGATGCGGAAGATGAGCGAATCGCCAGGGAGCGGATATTTCCACTCCTTGAGTACCGGATGCCCCACCTTGGTGCTCGCCAGGTACATCTCGCCCACGCCCCGGCCGTCATGCTGGAACGTCGCGATCTTCTTCGAGTCGGGTGACCACAGCAGCACCGGCCGGTTGCTCATGGTCCAGCCGGCGTTGTTGGTGGCGTAGCCGTAATCCTCGATGCCGTCGATGGTGAGCTGGGTCTCCTTGCCGGTGGCAACGTCACGCACCCAGAGATTGTTGTCGCGCCGGAAGGCCGCGAGCTTCCCGTCGGGCGAGACGATCTCGTCCCGATTCATCCGCTGCTCCGCTGCCGCCGTTTCGGTGCAGGTGGTGCCGTCGGCCGTGCAGGTGTAGCGCTTGCCGCGGATCGAGAAGGTGATGGAGCGGCCGTCCTCGGTGTAGTCGAAGGTCGCGAACGGCAGACTGTCGGCGCGGTAGGTGGTGTTGGCCGCCCTGGAGAGCGCGGCCGCCAGCTTGTCCTGGTCGAATGCATCAGCCCGCGACTTCCCGGCCGGATCCACCAGCACGAACCGCGAACCCTCGCCACCGCTGACGCGGTACCAGAACCGGTCGCCCCGCCAGGTGGGCCGGGACGCCATGCCCTTGATCAGCGGGAATACGCCGCTTGCCAGGAACTTCTCGGCGTGGGCGTAGTCGGCGGCGGTGACGGAGTCGGGATGGTACTGCTGGGCGGACAGGACGCGGGGTACGGACAGGGCGGACAGGATGGTCAGGGCGGACAGGACGGACACGACTCGGCGCATCGAGGGGCTCCTTGGCATGAATGGGAGGCAGGTAACAAGATGGGCGGGATGGACTGGATGGGCTAGATGGGCGGGCGATGCGGAATCAGCCCCGACCTGTCCATCCCGCCCATCCTGCCCATCCTGCCCATCTCTATTAGATTCCCCCGTCCCTCACACGGAGACCCGTTGCAATGCGTCTGTTCGCCTGGCTGCTGGTGCTGATCGGCGTGATCGGTGTAGTCTGGGGCGTCCTGATCATGATCGGCGGGATGCACGGCATCAATGGCGTTCCGTTCCAGTTCGAGGACGCCGGCGGCCCCGGCCCGCTCATTGGCGGGATCCTGCTCATCGCGGCGGGGCTGGTGTTCCAGAAGGACTGGGCAAAGAAATAGTCGTCGGTCGTCAGCTGTCAGTCTTCGGTCGTCAACTGCAAGTCCTTAGTACGCAACCTTCCGACGACCGAAGACCGAGGACCGACGACGCCCCCTCATGATCTCCGTCTCATCCCTATCCAAGTCCTTCGGCGACCGTACCCTCTTTGCCAACGTTGCCTTCCAGCTCCAGGCGGGCCATCGGTACGGGCTCGTCGGGGCCAATGGCTCCGGCAAGACCACGCTTCTCCGCATCCTGACCGGCGACGAGCCGGCCAGCGACGGCACCGTCGCCGTTCCCAACCGTGTCACCCTCGGCGTACTCAGGCAGGACCAGTTCCTCTATGAAAACGAGGAAGTGCTGGGTGTCGCCATGCGCGGCAACACCGAGCTGTGGAAGGCCATCGTAGAAAAGGAACAGGTGCTGGCGCGGGCCGCCGAGCATTTCGATGCCGATCGCTACGCGGAGCTGGAGGACACCATCCTCCGCCATGATGGCTACGCCGCAGAGGCGCGCGCTGCAGAGATCCTCGAGGGGCTGGGGCTGCCGGAAGTGGTGCATCGGCGGCCGATGTCCACCCTCTCGGGCGGGTTCAAGCTCCGCGTGCTGCTGGCGCAGGCGCTCGCCGGCAATCCCGACGCGTTGTTGCTGGACGAACCGACCAACCATCTCGATATCGTCTCCATCCGCTGGCTCGAGAAGTTCCTGCGCAACTTCGCGGGACCGGTCGTCGTCATCTCGCACGACCATCGCTTCCTCGACAACGTCGCCACCCACATCCTGGACGTGGACTACCAGACCGTCACGCTTTATCACGGGAATTACACCCGGTTCCTGGAGGCGCGAAAGGAAGAGCGCGAGCGGCGGGAGAAGGCCATCGAGTCGCAGCAGAAGGAAATTGCGCATCACCAGGACTTCGTGGACCGCTTCAAGGCCAAGGCGAGCAAGGCGCGCCAGGCGCAGAGCAAGCTGCGGCTGATCGAGAAGAAATCCGCGGCGATGGAATCGCTCGCGCCA
>DASTFH010000148.1:0-36461 GCA_035708725.1 Gemmatimonadales bacterium
AGCATGTCGAACATCCGCCTGTCATACACGCCCGTGCTGAACGACTATGTGCGGCGGGAGCTGGGCTTCAAGGACGACATGCGCTACTACATCCTCGGCGGCGGGCTCGATGGCTGGAAGCCGCAGCGCGAAGGCTCGGCCACCGACGTGACGCCGTCGCTCGAGGCCGCCTTCGCCAAGAATCCCTACATGAAGCTGTTCGTGGCGATGGGCTACTACGACACGGCGACGCCGTACTACGCGGTGGAGTACACCATTGACCATCTCGCCATCAGCGCCGAGGCGCGCGCCAACATTACCACCGGTTATTACGCCGCCGGTCATATGGTGTACATCGATGATCCATCCATGAAGCAGTTCCGGGCGGATCTGGGGAAGTGGATGGAGTGACGAGATGGGCCTGCCTCCCTACCGCACAACGATCTCCCGTGACCACCGTGGCGGGAGGCCCGGCAGGCCAGCCGTGAGCCGGTATGCGCCCGTGTCTGCCGGCGTGAACGTGAAATCGCGTGTTTCGCCGACGCTGACAAGCGTGCGGGCGGGGCTGCTCACGGCCAGCGCTGGCGGGAGGTCGGCTCCATCCTTTGCCAGCGCGTGCCAGGTCGCCGGCGTACTGTCACGCCATAGCGTATAGGCCACCGGTCCCGCCAGTCCCATGTTGATGAACCGGAAGCGCTGGGTCTGGTCCCGGGCGATGCTTAGCGGCGGTGAGCTGACCGAGTCGCCGTTGATCAGCAGGTACGGAGGCACTGACGGACTGCCATGCGGGCTGTCCCAGCCAGCGATGAACGCGTGATCAGTTGCCGGATCGAGGTGGGTGCCGGGCTCCAGTACGATCATCGGTGCGTACAGGCCGGAGCTCAACTGCTCGATGTCGTCGAGGTGCGCGTGGTAGATGAACGTACCGGCACGCGGCGCCAGCAGCCGCGCGGCAAATGACTTTCCTGGCGGAATCTCCGGCGCCAGGTGCCGAGCGGCACCACTCCATCCCGACACTCCATCTGAATAGCTGTCGTCCAGCTCCAGCCCATGCCAGTGCACGGAGGTCGCTTCCCGGAGCCGGTTCACCACGGTGACGGTGGTGGGTACCCCGCGGGTCAGCACCAGGATGTCACTGGTCCTCGGCAGCGAGTCGGGCGCGGGGACGCGCCCGCCGGACTCCACGACGTATTCACGAGTGCGCAACGCGTGCCCACGCTGCGGCCCCTCGTCAACGTAGAGCAGGGCGCTGTCGCGCGCCGGGGGAAGCGCGGCCGTGACCCTGGCCCGCGCCGTGATTCCCAGTACCAGCCCCACCATGTGATTGGCCATGCCCCCGGGGTGCGCGGGCCACTCGAGGGCGTTCTCCGGACCGATATGGAAGGCCAGGTGACAATGGAACAGCCAGTTGCCCGGATTCGGTGCTGCCCACGTCATGTACATGGTGCTGAAGGGCGTCATCTGCTGGGTCACAATCCACTCCCGGCGGTCGGGCGCGAAGGCGGTATCCGCGCCGGGTCCGCCTCTGGCGTCCAGCCGGAAATAGAACCCATGCATGTGCATTGGATGCCCGCGATTGGTGGCGTTGAGAAAGCGCCACTGGACGGTATCGCCCACCCAGGTCTCGATGCGTTCGGTCCATGGCCAGGTCCGTCCATTGATGGCGAGCACGTTGCGGCCGCCCAGCGCCGACGTGTCTGCCTGGCTCCAGATGTTCATCACGAAGACGCGATCCGGGGCGTGGGCGGCTCCGGAGTCCACCACCAGCGCCCCGGCCAGCTGCTGCTGCTCGGTGCTGTCCGGGTTTACGTGACCTGGCAAGGCACTGTAGATGTACGTGCCGGGCGCGCCGGCTTCGAAGACGAAGGTACGCGTGGCGCCGGACGGGACCGGTTCGGGCACAAGGCTGTCCGCGGGATGGCGGATCAGGCCGGTAACCTGAAGCGTTGAATCGGGAAGGGCATTGTGAAGGCTGACGCGCAGCACCGCACCGGCCCGCACCCGGATGAGCGGCGCGGGGATCTGCGGCGCCTTGCCCTCTTCCGCGAACACCGGGACGTCCACGAAGGGACCGCCGGGCCGCTCGGGGTACCAGCGCGCCATCGTGACGACCAGCCGAAGCGTCAGCGTGTCATGACGAAGCGTGCCGGCTGGATCACGGTTGTCATTGGGGTGCACCACCGGCAGTGGCCGTGCAGATGGCGCGCCCCCCATCAGCAGGGAAACAGCAGCAAGTGCGAATGCAACGCGGTGGGTCAGCATAGCTTACCCTGGGCAACGCCCGATGGAGGACATCACGATCACACAAGGAGCGCGAAAGCACACCAGCACCCTGCCATACCGCCTAGGTGCCGTGCGTCATCTCATCGAGTTGGTCCAGGATTTCCTGGCGCGCCGGTTCGGGCATGGCCGCCACCTCGAACCCGTTCCGGGCGACGAGGGCCAGTTGCTGGGGAGTGAACCGGAGCGACCATGCAAGATACATGTATTCCTCGCTCAGCGTACCGCCGAAGCAGAACGGATCGTCGGTGCTCACGGTGCAGCGGACACCGGCATCGAGCAGGCGGCCAATCGGATGGGCCTCGTACGACGGTACCACACCGAGCTTCACGTTGCTGGTGACGCAGACATCGCAGGTCACGCCGCGCTCCAGCAGCAGGTCCACCACGGCGGGATCCTCGATGGCGCGGATGCCATGTTGCACCCGTCGCACGCCCAGCTGCTCGACGACTTCCCGCACCCGCTCGGCGCCGGTCAGCTCGCCCGCATGCGCCTTGGTGACCTTGCCGGCCTCGGCCACCCGCCGCCAGACGGGCGCGGTCCAGGCTTCCAGTGGCCAGCCCTCCACGCCGTGCAGATCGACGCCGGCCAGATTGTCCCAGGTGTGGAGTGAATCAATCACCGGCGCCAGCGCTGGCGTATAATCGATGCGACGCATCGCGGCGAAGACGCGAGCGACCATTCCATCAGGCGCCGCCGACCGGATGGCATCGAGAATATCCCGTCCATCGGCGTGAATGAACTGGGTGATGGGCAAGTGGAAGCTCGTCTCCACGTAGCGCACGTTCTGCTCGACGAGCGCATGGAACACGACGCGTGCCGCCTCGTGATATCGTTCAGGCGAGGTGTACCAGATCGCAGCATTTTCCAGCAGCCCGGCTTCGAACGTGGCGAAATCGGGATAGCGGAATTCCGGTGCCCACCACGCCGGCGGCCCGTCACGGAAGCGATCGGGCGCTGCCTGGCGCAGCAGCGAGAGCGGCAGCGCCCCCTCGATGTGCAGGTGGGTCTCGGTCTTGGGCAGCCGGGTGATGAATGCCCGCAAACTCGCGTCAGGGGAGCTTCCGCGCGGAGGCCGAGCGTCAGCATCGAGCGATGAGGAAAGCTTCATGGTACTAACATACCATCCTCACTTATCGGGTACGACATTGGACCGCGAGTTTGGGCTTGGGTTGCTGGCGGGTGTCTTCATGTGAGGTGCGGTTAATGCCACGGTGAATGGTTGTCTGGTCCTCGGGGCTTGTTTGTCTGACTCTTGGAGTGGCTGGCTGCGGCCCAGAGCCCACGGCTTTGGAGTCAGAACCACCGTCGAACTCCACGACGTGCAAACTGGGCTGCATCGAGACCGACCCCAACCCTGCATCACCGGGCGTATGGCTTACGAGCGCGGTCACGCCGGATCAATGCATCGACTCTGGATCAACTGACACCGATCAGGATGATCTGGCTGATCGCTGCGAGTTTGACATGGCGGCGGCGTTCGCTCCCGAGTTGTACTACGGGAATGCGGATCGCATGGACCGCGAGCCGCATTGGGTGGCGCTTCCGCTTGGTTCATCCCGCGTCAGCGTCGGATATTTGCTCTCCTATCGACTGACGCGCGCTGTGATGCCGGCGGCTTCCTCGGTTACGATACCTGCATCTCCGACACGTCTGTGAGACGCAGCGCGGGAGGCAACTTGAATGTGGGAAGCCGCCTGCATCACACGTCGTCACAGGATTGCATGCCAAGTTCCGATCCGATCGACTCGGGCAATGGTGTGACGGAGTGCTACTGGACTGAGCGGCCTTTTGGCAGACGGACGGGATTGATACCAACTGCCGCTGCATACAGCGATCCCACCAAGAAGCAACTGCAGTACATGGGCCTTTGACCGACGAGGAGCGTCGCATTGTCCAAACTGACCGCATTCTCGGCCAGCGTCGCAAGCGTGGTTTTCGCTTCGCCGCTGCTAGCTCAGGGTAGCCCACAGCGGCTGGGTATCGATCCCATCGCCGGCCACACCCAGAGCTCCCGGGTCAGCGATCTCCTGACGGGACCGGAGATTCCTGGTCAGCAGGCAGTGGTCGCTGGTATTCTCGACTCCTTGCCGACTACGAAGCATACGTTCAGGCGTGAGGGGGCTATAGTCGGAGGAATCCTCTTCGGCGGGTTAGGCTTTCTGGTGAGCCAGATGGATGACCCGGACAGTGGCGGTCATGTGTCGACCGTCGGCTTCACGCTCGGTGGGGTTGCGCTCGGCGCTCTAACGGGCGCGCTGATTGGGAATTTCATTAGCCATGCTGACTCGACGGAAGCGGCCCAGCCGCCACCCTGATTGACCCTTGTCAGACATCCTTCCTGCTGCAAGTATTTCAGCGCATCGTTCACAAGGTTCCTGACAATCGGGCAGGTCCTCCGGCCCACAATAAGGTGTCCCAGCATGTTGACCCGATGGGCGATCTTGCCGGTGCTGGCCTCAGTCCTTGCCGTCGGAAACGCGTCGGCCCAGACTGCCACGCTGCTTCGGCCCGATGCCGTGTATGACGGCGTCACCGATCAACCACGTCGAGGGTGGGCCGTACTGGTGCAAGGCGACACGATTGCCCGCGTGGGCCCCTCGGCGGAAATCGGCGCCGCTGGTGCGCAGGTGATATCGCTTGCCGGGCTCACGCTGATGCCGGGCATGATCGAGGGACATTCGCACCTGCTGCTCCATCCCTACAACGAGGCGCCGTGGGATCGGCAAGTGCTGTACGAGCCGCTGGCGCTGCGGATCGCACGCGCCACCGTCGCCGCGCGCACGACACTCGATGCCGGCATCACCACCGAGCGTGATCTGGGCACCGAAGGCGCAGGCTACGCCGATGTCGGGCTGCGTGACGCCATCCAGCAGGGGATCATTCCGGGCCCCCGCATCCTCGCCAGCACGCGCGCGATCGTGGTGACCGGCTCCTACGGACCGCGCGGCGCCCCGGAGCGCGACATGGCCTTCGGCGCGGAGGAAGCCGATGGCGTGGATGGCCTGACCCGGGTGATCCGCGACCAGATCGGCAAGGGCGCCGATTGGATCAAGCTCTATGGCGACTACGGCTGGGGCCCGCACGGCGAGTCTGAGCCGACGTTCACGGAAGCCGAGATGAAGCTGGCCGTCGAAGTGGCGGCGAGTGCCAAGCGGTTCGTGGCTGTCCACACCGGTACTGCCGAGGGGATGCGTCGCGCGGCACTGGCGGGCGTCCGCACCATCGAGCACGGCGACGGTGGCACGCCGGAAGTGTTCAAGCTGATGGCGGAGCATCATGTGGCGCTCTGTCCCACCCTGGCCGCGACCGAGGCCGTTTCCATCTATCGGGGCTGGAAACCGGGCCAGCCCGAGCCCGCGCGCATGCAGCAAAAGCGCGCCAGCTTCCGCGCCGCGCTCGATGCCGGTGTGGACATCTGCTTTGGCGGCGATGTCGGTGTCTTTGCGCACGGCACCAACGTGCGGGAGCTGGAGCTGATGGTGGACTACGGCATGACGCCAGCGCAGGCGGTTCACGCCGCGACGGCCGGAAACGCCGACATCCTCGGCCTCGATGACCGTGGACGCATCAAGGCCGGCCTCCTTGCGGACCTGATCGCGGTCGAAGGTGACCCGACGAAGGACATCGGGGCGCTGCGGAAGGTGAAGTTCGTGATGAAGGACGGGAAGGTGGAAAAGAGATAGGCGGTCAGGCGGCTAGACGGTTAGACGGTTAGAACTCGAAGGCAAGAGCTAACCGTCTAACCGTCTATCCGTCTATCCGTCTAACCGTCTAACCGTCTAACCGTCTAACCGCCTTCCCAACCATCGACATCCCGCCCCAGGTCGCCACGAGCAGCCCGCCGACGATCATGGCCGAGACGGGGTCACCGAGTATCATGCCGATGAGGAGCCCGATGGCCACCAGGAGACCAAGCGCCGGCAACCACGGGTAGCCCCACGCCCGGAACGGCCTCGGGGTGTCGGGTTCCTTCCGTCGCAGGACGAAGAGCGACGCGAACGCCATTACGTAGAGCAGCACGATAAGAATGATGTCAACGGCGACCACCGCCGAGAATGACCCCAGGAGAAAGAATCCCACCATCACGGCGACACTCATCGCCAGGGCGATTGCGGGTGTCCCGCCCTTGTTCACGCGCGTGGCAATCCTGGGAAAGAGACCGTCCTCGCCCATGGCGAGAATGATGCGCGGCGCCGCCATGACCTGCGCGTTCACGGTGCCGAGGATGGACACGACCATGATGAGGCGGATAATAGTGTCGCCCTGTGCCCCGAAGACGAGGCGCGCCACCGTCCCGCCGACGAAGCTGTCGTGCGCCATGTTCTCGATCGGCACCACGGCGAGAAACGCCGCATGCAGCAGGAAGTAGATCACGATCACGAGGCCGAGGCCGCGAAACATCGATTGCGGAATCGTCCGGCCGGGATTGGTGATTTCACCGCCGCAGTACAGCACGGCGTAATAGCTGTCGTAGGTGAAGATGACGCCCTGCATGGCGACACCGAATGCCAGCAGCAGCGCCCAGCCCGATGGCATCGCCGTCCTGGCGACAGCCGCGGGTTCGGCGTGGGGCATGAAGAAGGCAGCTCCCACCAGCACGAGCAGTGCCGCCGCCTTCATGAGGCTGGTAATCTCCTGCGTGCGCGCGCCTGATCGTACGCCCATCCACTGGAAAAATGCGAGGACGCCAAGCAGTGCCAGGCCGACGAGCGCTGCATGCCCCGCGAGCGGCGCGAAGAGCACGCCCAGATACTCGCCGGCCAGCAGCAGCAGCGCCGGCGGCCCGATGCACCAGTTGACCCAGTCGGTGTAGCCGATGAAGAGCCCCGCGCCCTCGCCGAAGGCGCGCCTGGCATAGACGTAGAACCCGCCCGAGTGCGGCAGCATGGCGCCGAGTTCAGAGAGGATGTTGGCGCCGAGCAGGGCACTGCCGGCCCCCAGCAGCCACGCCAGCAGATAGAACACCGGATCTGGCAGCGCCGCGGCCACGTCACCAGGCGTGGCGAGAATGCCGCCGCCAATCGTGGCACCCACGGCGATGGCCAGGCCGAACACGCTGCCGAGGGCTCGGCGGAGCGACGGGACGGGCAGGATGGGCGAGATGGGCGGGTCGGATAGGGTGGGCATGGGCGGGGGACGATACGGTACGTTTGGCTGGTTGTCCATGTGCGCTGTGCGCTACGCGTTGAGGGTTACGGGGGCATGGCCTGCCCATCTCGCCCATCCCGGCCATCCTGCCCTATCTTCTCCCCATGTTCCCGTACCGCGACGACAATCCAACGCTGGCGACGCCGGTGGCGACGATGGCCATCATCGCGCTGAACGTCGGGGTGTGGGTGCTGGTGCAGGGAATGGGGTCGGAACCGGCGCTGGCCAGGTCGGTCTGTGAACTGGGGCTCATCCCGGGCGATTTCCTGGGTCGCCTCCCCGACGGCTATGCCGTACCGATGGGGCGAGGCGTTGCCTGCATCATCTCGGGAGAACCGGCATGGTACACGCCGCTGACCTCGATGTTCCTGCACGGCGGCTGGCTGCACCTGATTGGCAACATGTGGTTCCTCTGGCTCTTCGGCAACAACGTCGAAGACTCGATGGGACGGGTGCGCTATGTCCTCTTCTACCTGCTCTGCGGCCTCGCCGCGGCATCGACCCAGACGTTTCTCAATCCGTCGAGTGGCGTCCCGATGGTGGGCGCCTCGGGTGCCATTAGCGGGGTCATGGGCGCCTACGTGCTGCTCTATCCCCGGGTGCGGGTGCACATCCTGCTGGTCCTGATCATCTTCATCACCAGGATCCAGTTGCCGGCCTGGGTCATGCTCGGCTACTGGTTCCTGCTCCAGCTTGCCGGCGGTGCGTCGAGCCTCGGCTCCCAGGAGGGTGGCGTCGCGTTCTGGGCACATGTCGGTGGGTTTGCGGCCGGCGCCATCCTCATTTCAGTCTTCAAGGACCGGGCCCGCGTGGCCCAGCACCGCGCGCTGGCGCGCACCATGTGATATTACGACCGTACCCATGACACACTTTCCCGCCGGCGCCCCGTCGCGCCCAGATCCGCACCTTCCGGTGCATCCGCGCAATCCGGGCATGCCGCTCGAGCTCGACTGGGTGCAGGACGTGCGCGTGAACCGGAGCGCAGTCGAGCGGCGCGCGGCGTCGCTCGGCTCGCGCCGCACCGTCAAGAAGCAGTGGCAGGCCGCCTGGCTGCTCCGGGCAGTGACGCTGATGGATCTCACGACGCTGTCGGGCGACGATACGCCGGGACGGGTGCGACGCCTCTGCGCCAAGGGACGCGCGCCGGTACGGCCGGACCTGCTGGAGGCGATGGGCGCCAGCGGGCTTCCCATCCGCGTGGCAGCGATCTGCGTCTACCACGAGATGGTGCAGGTGGCGGTCGAGGCGCTCGCCGGCTCGGGCATCCCGGTGGCGGCGGTTTCCACCGGATTTCCGGCCGGTCTCTCGCCGTTCCAGCAGCGGCTCGACGAAATATCCGCGTCGGTCAATGCCGGTGCGGAAGAGATCGACATTGTCATCACCCGCGCCCACGTGCTCACCGGCAACTGGCAGGCGCTCTATGAGGAAGTGCGTGCCTTCCGCGAGGCATGCGGCGACGCGCACATCAAGACCATCCTCGGCACCGGCGAGCTGGGCACGCTCCGCAATGTGGCCCGCGCCAGCCTGGTGTGCATGATGGCCGGCGCCGACTTCATCAAGACCAGCACTGGCAAGGAAGGGGTGAATGCGACCCTTCCGGTCGGGCTCGTTATGGTACGGCAGATCCGCGAGTACCTGGACCGGACCGGTTACCGCGTGGGATTCAAGCCGGCAGGCGGGATTCGCAGCGCCAAGGATTCACTCACGTGGCTTGGCATGATGAAGGAGGAGCTGGGCGATGCCTGGCTCAGGCCGGAGCTCTTCCGCTTCGGGGCCAGCAGCCTCCTCACGGACATCGAGCGCCAGCTGGAACACTTCGTGACCGGCCGTTATTCGGCCGACTACCGTCATCCACTGGGCTGACCATGGCATCCATCAGCGATATCTTCGAGACAATGGAGTACGGGCCGGCGCCCGAGGCGGCGGCGCCCGCGCTCGACTGGATTGCGGAACACGGCGGCGCGCCGGGCCACTGGATCAATGGCAAGTGGGCCAGGCCCGCCGCCGGAGAATGGTTTGAGAGCGTCAATCCGGCGAGCGGCACGGTGCTGGCGCGCGTGGCCCAGGGGAGCGCGAGGGACGTGAACGCCGCCGTCCGCGCCGCACGCGCGGCCCAGCCCCGGTGGGCAGCCCTCGGCGGCCACGGGCGGGCGCGCCATCTCTACGCGCTGGCGCGCCAGATCCAGAAACACTCCCGTCTCTTCGCGGTCATGGAATCGCTGGACAACGGGAAGCCGATCCGGGAGTCGCGTGACATCGACATCCCGCTCGTGGCCCGGCACTTCTACCACCACGCCGGCTGGGCCCAGCTCATGGAAACCGAACTGGCCGACATGGCGCCGCTCGGCGTCGTGGGCCAGATCATCCCGTGGAATTTCCCGCTGCTGATGCTGTCGTGGAAGATTGCGCCCGCGCTCGCCATGGGAAACACCGTGGTGCTCAAGCCCGCCGAGTTCACCTCGCTCACGGCACTGCTCTTTGCCGAGATCGCTGCGGGGGCGGGGCTGCCGCCGGGCGTCATCAACGTCGTTACCGGCGACGGCCGCACCGGTGAACTGATCGTGAAGCACGGCGATGTGGACAAGATCGCATTCACCGGGTCCACCGAGGTGGGCCGGCTCATCCGTGTCGCCACCGCGGGAAGCGGCAAGCGACTATCGCTCGAGCTGGGCGGCAAGAGTCCGTTCATCGTGTTCGAGGACGCCGATCTCGACAGCGTGGTCGAAGGCGTGGTCGACGCGATCTGGTTCAACCAGGGCCAGGTCTGCTGCGCCGGCTCGCGCATTCTCGTGCAGGAGGGCGTCGCGGAGCGACTGGTGCAGAAGCTCCGCGCCCGGATGGAAATGCTGCGGGTAGGCAACCCGCTCGACAAGGCGGTCGACATCGGCGCCATCATCGCGCCGGTGCAGCTGGAGAAGATCAGCCAGCTGGTGCAGCAGGGGAGGGACGAGGGCGCCACCATCTGGCAGCCCTCATGGAGCTGCCCCACCGAGGGATACTTCTTCCCACCCACGCTCTTCACGGATGTGTCGCCATCGGCCACGGTGGCACAAGTGGAGATTTTCGGCCCCGTCGTCGTACTCATGACCTTCCGCACACCCGCGGAAGCGGTGGAACTCGCCAACAACACGCGCTACGGCCTCGCGGCGAGCGTCTGGACCGAAAGCGTCAATCTGGCGCTCGATATCGCGCCGAAGCTCGCCGCCGGCACGGTCTGGGTGAATTGCACCAACGTGTTTGATGCTGCGGCGGGATTTGGCGGGTACCGCGAGAGCGGATTCGGTCGGGAGGGCGGGCGGGAAGGGCTGATGGAGTATGTGAGGCCACGTTGGGAAGTCGGACAGGCGGACGGGCGGACAGCTGGACAGACGAGAGCGGAGGGACGAGGGACAAAGGGGAAGCATCGCCGAGCCGCCGAGTCGCCGAGCGGCCGACTCGCCCCGCCGTCCATAGACCGAACCGCCAAGCTCTACATCGGCGGCAAGCAGGTGCGGCCGGATGGTGGCTACAGCGATCTCGTGCTTGACCTGGCGGGACGTCATGTCGGCGAGGTGTCGCGCGGGAACCGCAAGGATATCAGGAACGCGGTGGAGGCGGCCCGCAAGGCACGCGGCTGGACTGAGGGCACTGCGCACAACCGGGCGCAGGTACTGTACTACATTGCCGAAAACCTGGCCGAGCGCGCCGAGGAGCTTGCTGGACGGCTGGCTGGCGGCCGCGAAGATGGGAAGGCGGGGCCTCGGGAGGTGGAGCTGAGCATCAGGCGGCTGTACACCTGGGCCGCCTGGGCCGACAAGTGGGACGGCCACGTGCACCGCACGCCCTATCGTAACGTGACCCTGGCGATGCCGGAGCCGCTCGGCGTGATCGGCATCGAGTGCGCGGAAGAGGCACCGCTGCTCGGGTTCGTGTCCGCCATGGCGCCGGCCATTGCGATGGGAAACCGCGTTGTCATCCTGCCGTCGGAGCGGTGGCCGCTGGCCGCCACCGACCTGTATCAGGTGCTGGAGACATCCGATGTGCCGGGCGGCGTGGTCAACATCATCACCGGCCCGCATGCGGAACTGCGGCCCGTGCTCGCAGCCCACGACGACGTGGACGGGATGTGGCAGTTCGGCTCGGCCGAGGGCGCGGAGGAAGTGGAACGGCTCTCCGCGGGCAACATGAAGCGTACGTGGGTGAGCTACGGCCGCCCGCGCGACTGGTTTGACGGGGTGCAGGGTGAGGGCACCGAGTTCCTCGAACACGCCACCCAGGTCAAGAACATCTGGGTGCCCTACGGTGAGTGATGGTCGAATACGTCACGCTCAACGCCTCCGCCGCGAAGCAGGTCCTGGAGCGCTGGACTGCCCACATCACCCCGGGCCAGGTCATCGTGGTCGGCGCGGGCCTGCTGCTGGTGTGGGTGATGTGGAGGGCGTTTGGTGCGAGGAACTGAGAGCTGAGAGCTGTGAGCTGTGAGGTCGCGTAGCGACCGAAGGATCTACTCACCAGTTTCCAGGATCAGGCAGGAAGATCCTTCGCTGCGCTCAGGATGAGGAATCGGCCGGCTTCATTCGTCCCGCGCACAGCTCTTGGCTCACAGCTCACAGCTTCCCGTGTTTTATCGACTTCCCCTCCACCAGAAACACCACGTCCTCGCCGATGTTCGTGGCCAGGTCGGCCACGCGCTCCAGGTTGCGGCTGACCAGGGCCAGCTCCATGCCCGCGCTGATGTTGCGCGGATCTTCCATCATGTGGGTGAGCAGGATCCGGAATACCGACCGGTGCAAGGCATCCACCTTGTCATCACGGGCACAGACGTCGCGGCCCGCGCCCGCGTCCCCCCGCACGAACGCTTCCAGCGCGTCGGCCAGCATCTCGCGCGCCATCCGGGCCATTTCGATGAGCTCGGGCTCGGGGGCGATGGGGCTCGCTTCCAGCAAGCGTTCGGTGCCCTGGGCGATGTTGACCGCGTGGTCGCCCACTCGCTCGAGGTCGCTGGCGATCCGCAGCGCTGACGTCACCATGCGGAGGTCCCGCGCCATCGGCTGCTGGAGGGCCAGCAGCCGGATGCACTGATCCTCGATTTCCACTTCCATGGCGTCCAGCCGCTGGTCGCCGGCGATGACGCCGGCCGCCTTCTCCGCATTGCGCTCCAGCAGCGACTCGACGGCGCGGGCCAGCGCGGCCTCGGCTTCGCCCGACATCGCGAGCAGCCGGATCTTGAGGTCACTCAGCTCGTCGTGAAAATGGCGGTGGGCGTCCGTCGTCATCCGAATCTCCCCGTGATATATGCCTCGGTCCGCTCGTGCGCCGGGGCGGTGAAGACCTGCTGCGTACTGCCGAACTCGATCAGGCGACCGCCATCGAGGAAGGCCGTCGTGTCCGAGACCCGGGCTGCCTGCTGCATGTTGTGGGTCACGATCACGATCGTGAATTCCTGCTTCAGCTCGAAGATGAGCTCTTCGAGCTTGCGGGTTGATGCCGGGTCCAGTGCCGAAGCCGGCTCATCCATGAGGAGCACCTCCGGCCGGTTTGCCAGAGCGCGGGCCAGGCAGAGCCGCTGCTGCTGCCCGCCCGACAGGCCGGTGCCGGGTGCATCGAGCCGGTCTTTCACTTCGTTCCACAGCGCCGCCTTCCGCAGGCATTCCTCCACGAGCTCGGGAACGCGCCGCCGGGGAACCAGCGCGTTGAGCGAAGGCCCGTAGGCCACATTCTCATAGATGCTTCGCGGGAAGGGGTTGGGACGCTGAAAGACCATGCCGACGCGCTGCCGGAGCGCCACCAGGTCCACGTCCGGCCCAAACACGGAGGAGCCATCCACCAGGATATCGCCGGTATGACGCGCGCCCGGCGTGAGGTCGCTGAGCCGGTTGATGGATCGCAGGAACGTGCTCTTGCCGCTTCCCGACGGGCCGATGATGGCAGTCACGGCATGACGTGCCATCGGAAAGTGCAAGTCGAACAGGATCCGGCGCGACCCGAAGCTGAAGCTGAAACCGTGCGCCTCGACCGCGGCATGGAGTGGCCCGGCTGGCGACCCGTGGAAGCGAGGGGTGAGACTGACAGGCCCCAGGGCGCGTGCGCTGCTCGCGGCGGTGTTCATCCGAATCGCCCGGTGATGTAGGCATCGGTCTGTTCCTGGGCAGGCGCCGTGAAGAGTTGCTTCGTTGGGCCGGTTTCAATCATGGTGCCAAGGTAGAAGAAGCTGGTCGTATCGCTCACCCGTGCGGCCTGCTGCAGGTTGTGGGTCACGATGACGATCGTGAAATCCCGCTTGAGGTCGACCAGGAGTTCCTCGATGCGCTGCGTTCCGCTGGGATCCAGCGACGCCGTTGGTTCATCGAGCAGGATGACCTCCGGTTCCGGGGCAATCGTCCGCGCCAGGCAGAGCCGCTGCTGCTGGCCGCCGCTCAGCGCCATTGCGCTGCCGCGGAGTCGATCCTTCACTTCGTCCCACAGCGCCGCCTGCCGCAGGGCTCGCTCCACGGCTGCGTCGAGCGCCTTGCCGCGTAATCGGCCGGCGTTGCCGTCCACCCGAAGCCCTGCCGCCACGTTCTCGTAAATCGACATCGCCGGAAAGGGCGTGGGCCGCTGGAAGACCATGCCTACCTTGCGGCGGAGCTGCATCGCATTGACGTGCGGGTGGTAGATGTCATTGCCGTCGAGCAGCACCCGACCCGTGATCCATCCGCCTTCGCTCAGTTCGTGCATCCGGTTGAGCGTGCGCAAGTAGGTGGACTTGCCGCAGCCGGACGGGCCGATCAGTGCGTGCACCCGGTTCCGGGTGAACGCCAATGACACGCTCTTGACCGCGGTGAACTTGCCGTACATGGCCGTGAGACGGTCGGTCTCGATCCGGATGGTCTGGTCACCCACGACGCATGCGCCTCAGCGCGAGCTGCGCACCAAGGCTCAGCACGAACACCATGAGGATCAGCACCAGCGCCGCCGCCCAGGCGTAGTCATGCCATTGCTCGAACGGTCCGGTGGCATACGTGAAAACGGTGAGCGGGAGGGCTGCCATCGGCTCGTTGATGCTGGTGACGAGATACTGGCTGCCGAGTGCCGTGAACAGGAGCGGCGCCGTCTCGCCCGCGATCCGCGCCACGGCCAGCAGGCTCCCGGTGACGATCCCGGGCAGGGTGGTGCGGACCACGATCATGAGTGACGTGCGCCAGCGCGGATAACCCAGCGCCAGCGCTGCTTCCCGCAGCGAATGTGGAACCAGCCGGATCATCTCCTCTGTCGTCCGCAGCACCATCGGGATCATGAGCAGCGCCAGCGCCGCGCTGCCCGCGAGCGCCGAGAAGTGTTTCTGCGTGGCCACGATCCAGGCCCAGGCAAAGACGCCGACGACAATGGACGGCGTACCGTTCAGTACGTCCGCCACGAAGCGGGCGATCCACGCGAGCCGGCTCGAGGGATACTCGGCGCAATAGATGCCGGCGAGGATGCCGATGGGAAGCCCGATGAGTGACGCCACCCCAACGATGAGCAGCGTGCCCACGATGGCATTGACCACGCCGCCGCCCGGCTCGCCTGCCGGCGCGGGCAGCGCCGTGAGGAAATCCCAGTCCAGGCTCGAGGCGCCCTTGATCACGAGATTGAGCAGGATCAGCAGCAGCGGCAGGACCGCGAGCAGCACGGCGACCCCGGTGAGCGTCACCATGAAAGTGCTGCGCGCGCGTCGCACGCTTCGGCGATTCATCACAGCGCCCTGCTTCCGGCGCTGGACCCGCGTGCCACCCGCCAGATGAGGAGCCGAGCCCCGGCATTCACCAGCACCGTGAGCCCGAACAGCACCAGCGCGACGTACGCCAGCGCCGCCAGGTGCATGTCGCCCACTGCCTCCGCGAACTCGTTGGCGATCGCGGCGGCCATGGTATATCCCGGCGCGAAGAGCGACGCAGCAATGTCATGGCGGTTACCGATCAGCATGGTGACCGCCATGGTCTCGCCAAGCGCGCGTCCGAGCCCGAGGATGATGGCACCGAGGATGCCCGAGCGCGCATATGGCAGGACCGCGGTGCGCACGGCTTCCCAGCGCGTCGCACCCAGCGCGAGCGCTGCCTCGCGCTGGGTGCCCGGCACGGCGAGCAACACCTCCCGGCTCACCGACATGATGTAGGGCATCACCATGATGGCGAGGATGATTCCCGCCGAGAGCATCGATGGGCCGTACACGGGGCCCTTGAAGAACGGGAGAAAGCCGAGTGCGTGCTGAAGGAAGGGGTAGACCGAGACGCGCAGCAGCGGAATCATCACGAAGATGCCCCAGAGCCCGTAAACCACGCTGGGGATGGCGGCCAGCAGTCCAATGACAAACGCGACCGGCTGCCGAAGCGTTCTCGGCGCGAACTCCGTGAGGAAGATCGCCACACCAAGCGACAGCGGCACCGCGATGAGCAGGGCGATGAGCGAGGAAAGCAGGGTGCCGTAGATGAGTGGAAGCGCCCCGAACCGCTCGGCGACCGGGTCCCACGCGCTCGAAGTGATGAAGCTGAGGCCAAACGCGCCGATGGCGGGCCGGGCTCCGGTCCAGAGTTCCCAGACCAGGAAGCACAGCAACAGCGGCAGGATCACCGCCATCAGCGTCAGGAGCCCGCGGAAGAGCGCATCGCCGTGCTGCCGTCGCTGAAGAGCGGCCCCGTCGGCATTGGACGCGCGCCCGGTTGGGATCGCCATGGTCGTGAAGCTACGGGCCGGCGGGCGGCGACTGGTCACGGCTGTGTAACGGTTGTGTCACGGGGATGGGGCGCAGGGCATGAGGCCCGGGACTCTCAGTTCCCATGCCTCATGCCCCATGCCCTCACATGCCCTTCAGCCGCTGCCTGACCAGCTCGACCACTTCTATTGGCAACGGCGCATAGTGCAGCTCCGCAGCCATGCGCTGGGCTTCGGGCGAGATCATCCAGGTGAGAAATGCCTTGAGCTCCGCGGCCTTGGTGCTGTCAGCGTTGGCGGGCTTGACCAGTAGCCAGGTGAAGGACGAAATGGGGTACGCCGGCTCACCCTCGGGGTTGGTGATCGAAACCCGGAAGTCGGTTCCCGGCTTGAGGTCAGCGCTCGCAGCGGCCGCGGTCACGCTGGCGAGCGATGGTTCAACGAAGTTGCCGGCCGCATTCTTCACATCGGCATATGGAAGCCCGTTGCTGATGGCGTAGATCAGCTCCACATAGCCGATACTGCCGGGATTCTGCTTCACCAGCTGCGTCACTCCTTCATTGCCCTTGCCACCCAGGCCCGAGGGCCAGTCGACGGCGGTGCCCGCACCCACCGACTGCTTCCACTCTGGCGACACCTTGGACAGGTAGTCGGTAAAGATGAATGTGGTGCCCGACCCATCGGAGCGATGGGCCACGATGATGTCCTGCGCCGGCAGTGACACGCCTGGATTGGTGCTTGCGATTCTCGGGTCGTTCCAGCGCGTGATCCTGCCCAGGAAAATGTCGGCGATCGTGGTGCCGTCGAGCTTGAGCCGGGTCTGGCTGATGCCCGGCAGGTTGTACGTGACCACGTCCGCGCCCAGCACCGTCGGAATGTGAGCCACGTTTCCGTCCACTGCCTTTATCTGCTCATCGGACATCGGCCCGTCGGTGGCACCGAAATCGACGGTGCCCTCGGTGAACTGGCGGATGCCGCCACCGGAGCCGATCGACTGGTAATTGATCCTTACCCCGAACTCCCTGGCATAGGCATCGAACCATTTCGCGTAGATGGGATTCGGGAAGGTGGCTCCGGCGCCGGTCAGGGCAACGGCACCGCCAGTGGCAGCCCCGGTCGAATCGCCGGTGCTCCGGGGCGCCCTGCCGCCACTGCATGCCGCAAGCACCAGCAGGGCCGCCAGCGCGGCCGGGGCTTTCTGTTTCATGCCGACTCCGAGCGTGTGCAAGGTTTGGGTCTGCATCAGTAGATGACCTGCATCTGCAAGAGCCCCTGTGTCCGGCTGGCCTGGGCAGCGGGGGATGGAGTGCCGCCTTCATGAATCAGGTGGTCGATGTTGGCGAGAAGGCGGAGTGCCGGGCTCACTTGCCACGCCACGCCGCCAATCAACCGGGTCTGACGATCGTTCGAGGCGTCCGTCTCCGGATCTACGTCATCCACGCGTGCGATGACCGAGACGGGCTGACCCGGAAGGCGAAGCACCCCGAAGGCGCTGAGGACCCGCCCCCTGCGCGTGGTGCTGTCCGGCAGGGCCGGCGCAGCCGGGGCATCGAGCCGGTCCCGTGTCAGGCCCGCCTCCGCAGCCAGCGTGAGGAGTGTGCTCCGATAGGAAAGCATTCCCACCATCCGCTGGCGCACGCCACCGCCGGTGGGGGTGCCGTACTGGCCAAAGGCTGCGAGGCGCACGCCGCCGGTGCGGGAATCGTCGTCAGTCTGCAGCAGGCGAACCGAGACCCGGCCGGCAACATCCTTTCGCCGGTCGCCCGGCGCCTTGTTGTAGCCCTCGCCATTGTAGAGCCCCGCCTGGGCGGTCACAGCGTCGCCACCCCATGATCCATCGGCGCCAACGCCGAAATCGGATGAGGTAAGGTACCCGGCCCGGTCCAGCACCGTGGTTCCCTGCATCCGATAATCCCACACCGTTTCCTCATAGTCCACCCAGGGGGTCTGCATCTGCCCCAGTTTCAGGGTGACCGGACCACCCGAGGGCGTCCACGTGGCATAGGCGTACTTGAGCCGCAGGTCGAGGGAGCCATCCTCCACGCGGTGCAGGTCCGAAGTTACGCGCATCCCGACGTGCTGGCCCAGCGTTCCCGTCACGTTCACGTACGCCCGGGTCACGTCGAAGTTGTTGCCATGGGTGACGGTGTCTCCAATCTGGTAGAGGTACTGCGCGTAGATGACGCCGCCCACCTTGATGCGGTTCTCGGGTTGTTGCGCCAGGGCTGGCACCGCAATGACGAGAAGAAATGCCGAGATTCCGCCAGGGGAACATCGCATGCATGCTGCTCCGTGCGTTCGAGGCATGCCCGGCTCTCAGTGGTCCGGGCTACGCTAACGAACGACCGCGAGTGTCACGGAGTGGTGGAGGGAGGGTCACGAAGCAGTAACAAGTTGGACGGTTGGACAGTCTTCGTGGGCGCGATCCATCCGCCTGCCCATGCCTCCGCCTGTCCAGCTGTCCACCTGTCCACCTGTCCAACTGTCCATCTGTCCATCTGTCCATCTGTCCATCTGTCCATCTGTCCGCCTTACGGCAGCCACATCCCGATCGTCGTTCCGTGCCCCACTTCGCTCTCGGCCCACACCCGGCCGCCGTGACTCTCGATCAGGTGCCGCACGATGGCGAGGCCCAGGCCGGTGCCGCCCGCGGCACGAGCGCGCGAAGGATCGGCCCGGTAGAAGCGCTCGAAAATCCTGGGAAGATGCTCATGGCCGATGCCGCTGCCGGAGTCGCTGACACGGAGCAGGACGCCGCCGGCATCCGGATGCGCGGACAGCGTGACGCGGCCACCTTGCGGGGTGTGGCGCAGCGCGTTGTCGAACAGGTTGGTCAGGACCTGCCGGGCGGCATCCGCGTCCAGGTGCGCCGTGAGTCCCGGCTCGACCTCGATCCGCAATTCCACACCACTTTCGCTGGCGCGGCGGCCCAGTCCGGCCCACGCGTCGCGCGCCACGCTGGCGGGATCCGTTGCCACCGGGGTCGGCCTCCAGCGGCCGGACTCGACGCGCGACAGGTCGAGCAGGTCGTCCACCAGGCGCTGCATCCGCTGCGCATTCGAGAGGATCACCTCGAGGAATCGCTGGGTCGTGTCCGCATCCCCACGCTCAGCGAGCAGTGTTTCGGTGTAGCCAGCGATGGAGGTGAGCGGGGTCTTGAGTTCATGCGACACGTTGGCGACGAAGTCGCGGCGCACCATTTCCAGGCTTCGGATCTCGGTCAGGTCCCTGAGCACCAGTACCGCGCCGCCGTCAGGCAGCACGTGCGTCGCCAGCTCAATGGTCCGCTCATCGAGACGGATCTCATGCGTCCCGGCCGCCGATCCCTCGAGCGCTGCCCGCACCAGTTCATGGGCCTCTGGCGAGCGGAACAACTCGCCCAGGCTCGGCATCGGTGTCTCGTCGGCATAGCCGAGCAGCCGGCGGGCAGCGACGTTGGCAGTCGTGATCCTGCCTCGCGCGTCAGCTGCAATCACGCCTTCAGTCATGGCAGAGACCACCGTCGCGGTGTCGGCCTTCTCCCGGCGCAATTCGGCAAAACGCTGCTCGATCTGGTGGTGCATGTCGCGCAGCGCGCGCACCAGCGCGTCAATCTCACGGATTCCGGACCGGGGATATCTGGGCTCGGTACCCGCGGCGATGGATCGGGCCGCCGCGGCCAGCCCGATCAGGGGGCGAGAGACACTGCGCGCCGCCAGCATGGCCAGGCAAAGCCCCACCAGGAGCGCGAGCAGGGTCGCGCCGGCCACCGACCACTGCGCCCCGTGGACGACACTGTCCACCCGGCGAAGATCCTCGGCGACCCGGACCACACCGGGGCCGCCGCGGATCGCGACGTACATGAAGTCACGCCCCACCGTGGCGCTGTGCCGCCTGGCATGGCCAACCTGTCCCGCCAGCGCCGCTTGCACCTCGCTTCGGCTCGCGTGGCTCTCGATCGCGCCGAGCGGACCTTCGGGAAAATCGCTGTCGGCGAGAACGACGCCGGTGGCGCTGATGAGGGTGATGCGAATACCGGATTCGAGCGAGAGTGCCCGGACAGTGCTTTGCCATTCGGCCTGGCTGGCGGGCAGGGCGCGTGCCACCAGTGAGGCGCTGCGCTCCAGCTGACGTACGACATTCGCTTCCAGGTCACTGCGAAGCGCATGCTCGGCGCGCCAGAGGAGGACCGCGAGCGCTGCCACCACCACGACGAAGGTGCCCGTGGCCAGGCGGCGGCTGAACGTCACCGGCTCGGGCCTCCGCGCTCGCCGCCGCGGAAGCGGTAACCAAAGCCGCGCACTGTCTCGATCTGGTCCCCCGATGCGCCCAGCTTGGCGCGCAACCGCTGGACGTGCATGTCCACGGTGCGGGTCTGGATTTCGGCATTGGCGTCCCAGACCGCCTCGAGCAGCTGCGGCCGCGACTGCACCCGGCCGCGCCGCTCCACCAGCGTCAACAGCAGCTTGTATTCGGTGGCGGTAAGGTCGAGCGCGCGGCCAGCCACGGTCACCTCGTGCGCGGAGCGATCAATCTGGATGGTGTCGGCGCTGAGTGTCGAGCCCGAGGCGATCGCTGGTGACGCGAGTCGCCGCAGCAGTGCGGCGACCCGCAGCACCAGTTCTGCCGGCGAGAACGGCTTGGTGAGGTAATCGTCCGCACCGAGCGTCAGGCCCTTGATGCGGTCCGCCTCCTCCTGGCGCGACGTCAGCAGGATCACTCCCACGTCCCGCGTCTCCTCCAGCCGGCGGAGTTCCTGCAGGACGTCATAGCCCGACATCACCGGCAGCATCAGGTCCAGGACCACCACGTCGGGGCGCTCCTCGCGCGCCGCGCGAAGGGCCTCAGCCCCGTTTGACGCGGTGGAGACGCGGTAGCCGGTCCTGGCGAGGTGATACGCCACCAGCGCCGTGATGTCGGGTTCATCATCCACCACAAGGACTCGACTGGTCATACGGGCAGGCTCGGCGACAGTGTGCGGGAATTCAGAGACTGTACCGGGTGAGTTCATCGTCGGCAAAGATATATGCGCCTGCCCGAATACGAGCAAGAGCCGCTATATTTTCCGCCCATGCTCGCATCACTCCTGCTCCTGGCGGCGGCGGCAGCGCCTCGGCCCACGCCTCCCGACACCGCGCGCCTCGTCATAGTTGCGACCACCGATGTGCACGGCCGCGCATTCGCCTGGGATTACACCGCCGACAAGGTCTTCCCCGGTGGACTCACACGAGTGGCCACCGTGGTGGATTCACTGCGGCGCGCGTATCCCGGGCAGGTCCTGCTGCTCGACTCGGGCGACCTGATCCAGGGTGATCCGTTCGCCGCCTACTATGCCAGGGTTGCTCCGCAGGACACCAATCCCATCGTCCGGGCGATGAACCTGGCCGGGTACGATGCCGGGACGCTCGGGAATCACGAGTTCAACTGGGGCCTTGCCACGCTTGCCCGGGCACTGCGCGGTGCAGCGTTCCCGTACGTGAGCGCCAACATCCGCGGGCTTCCGGGCGACACGCTCATGTACCCACCGTACGTCGTGCTGGAGCGTGCAGGGGTCAAGGTGGGGATCACCGGCTTCACGACGCCCGGCGTGATGGTCTGGGACCGGAAGAACGTGGAGCACCGGGTGCGGCTGGAGCGGATTCCCGCGGCGGCACGTCGGGTCTTGCCCACGCTCGACCGCCAATCAGATCTCGAGATCGTGCTGATCCACAGCGGCATGGACGGCGAATCGTCCTATGACACGACGGGGATCGGCGTCGAGAACGCGGCCGCAACGCTGGCCACCCTGCCGTCCAGGCCCGACCTCGTCGTGGTCGGGCATTCGCACCGCGAGATGCGCGATTCCGTGATCAACGGCGTCCATTTCATCCAGCCGAAGAACTGGGCCCAGAGCGTGGTGGTGATGCACGTGGAGCTGGTGGGGAGTCGGGGACACTGGTCGCCGGTGCGCTGGCATGCCGACCTGATTCCGCTCGCGAATGTGGCGCCGTCGCCGCGCCTGGTGAAGGCGCTTCAGGGCGCGCATGACAGCGTGCGCGCGTGGGTGCGCCAGCCGCTTGCAACGGCGAGTGCCGCGATGCCTTTGGCCCTGGCACGCGCCCAGCCGACCCCGATCATCGAGTTCATCCAGTCGGTGCAGAAGGAGGTCACCGGCGCCCAGCTCTCCGCGGCGGCGGCATTCAACCTCGACGGCGGGTTTCCCGCCGGTGCGGTCCATCTGTCCGACGTGGCGAGCATCTACCCCTACGAAAACACCCTGCGAGCGGTGCGCATTTCGGGGGCGCAGCTCAAGGCCTACCTCGAACGAAGCGCCGAGTACTATCAGGTGGATTCCGCCGGCCGGGTCATGCTGAATCCCGGCATGCCGGGCTACAACTTCGACATGGTGTCCGGCGCCACCTATGTCATCGATCTCTCCAGGCCGGTGGGAAGCCGGATTCGCGAACTCGCCGTTGGCGGGAAGCCAGTGCTGCCGCGGGACTCCTTCACGATGGCGGTCAACAGCTATCGCCAGGAAGGCGGCGGCGGCTACACCATGCTCAAGGGCGCCCCGGTCACCTACGACAAGGGCGAGAACATTCGCGATCTGCTGGTCGAGAAGCTGCGCGCCCTCGGCGCCGTCGATCCCGCGTCGTATGCTGCGCGGAACTGGCGGATCGAGCCGCCCGCCATGGCAAGCGCGGTGGCCGCGGCGCAGCGCCAGCCCGGCGCGAAGAACGAGCGCCGCGAGGCCAGCCAGGTGGTGCTCCGAATCCTCACGACCAACGATTTGCATGGAGCACTCGCGACCGAGGCGAAGAGCTGGTCCAGGGGTCGCAAGGTTGGCGGCCTGCCGGTGCTCGAGTCAATGATGGACAGCGCCCGGGCCGAGTGTGACTGTCCGGTGCTTCAGCTCGACGGCGGCGACCAGATGCAGGGCACGCTCGAGTCCAACCTGGTCTTTGGGCGCTCCATGGTGGATGCGCTCAACCTGCTGGGGCTCGATGGGGCGGCGGTCGGCAATCACGACTTCGACTGGGGCATTGACACGCTGCGCGCGCGCATGCGGCAGGCTCGCTATCCCTGGCTCCTCGCGAATGTGCATGACTCCGCCGCTGGTGGCCGCCCGGCATGGGCCCGCCCCTGGGCCATGCTGCATATCGATACACTCGACGTGGCGGTGATTGGCTACATCACCGATGTCACCAAGAGCATTGTGCGTGCCGACAATGTGAAAGGGCTGGCGTTTCCGGGGGGTGCGGCGGCGCTGAAGGGCGTGCTGGACACGGTACACGCGCAGCATCCCGACCTGGTCGTGATCGTGGCCCACGCCGGCGCGGTGTGCGACTCCACCCGTTGCCAGGGCGAAATCATGGACCTGGCACGGGATCTCCCGCGGGGATCGGTGGACGCAATCGTCGCGGGCCATACGCACCAGCTCAACAACATGGTGGTGAACGGGATCCCGATCGTGCAGGCGCGAAGCAGCGGCACGGCGCTGGGGGTGATGGACCTGGTGCGGAGCGACACGGGATTGGTGTGGCGCACTGCAGTGCGAGACACGTGGGCAGACGAGGTCTCGCCGGACAGCGCGGAGCTGGCGCTCGTGCGGCGCTTCACCCAGATGACCGATACCCTGGCCGACCGTGTGGTGACGACGCTCGCCGAACCGCTGGTACGGACGAGTCATTACGGCCAGTTTCCGCTGGGCAACCTGCTTGCGGACGCGCAGCGGGTCATGGCGCATGCCGACGTCGCCATCATGAACAACGGCGGCATCCGCGCCGACCTGCCCGCAGGGCCGGTGACCTTCCGGATGCTGTTCGAGCTGCAGCCATTCGGAAACAGTCTGGTGGTGGCGCGGGTGACGGGGCGCCAACTGCGGACCGCGCTGGAGTTCGCGGTGCGCGGCGGGAACGCGCGCGTGCACGTGTCCGGAGTGACCGTGACCTTCGACGCGCGGAAGCCCGACGGTCAGCGGCTCGTGAAGATCCTGGTGGCCGGCAAGCCACTGCGGGATGGCGCCAGCTACACTCTGGCAGTGAACGATTTCATGTCCACCGGCGGCGACGGATTCACGATGTTCAACCAGCTGACCTGGCGGCCGAGCGGCATGTCATGCCTGGATGCGCTGGTGGCGTGGCTGCAGCGGCAGAAGGCGCCGGTGCGAGCAGATGAAGCAATTCGAATTGTTTCGGTCAACGGTCAACGGTCAACAGTCGACCCCAAGCCGTCGACCGTCGACCGTTGACCGTCGACCGATTACCCATGCGCATCTTCGTCAATGAAAGACCCCTCGATCTCCCGCCGGGCAGCACGGTGCGCGACGCGGTCGAAGCCCTTGAACCCGGACTCGCGTCCGGTCTCGGTGGCCGCACACAAGCCACCGACGGGCGGGGGATTGCCCTGGCGCCTGCCGACACGCTGAGTGCCGGTGCTATCATCCGCGTCCTCCGGTCGTCGCGCCAGGCGGGCGATGCTGACGCTTGAGGCACTGCGCCGCCTGCCCAAGGCGGAGCTCCACGTGCACCTCGATGGCTCACTCCGGCCCACGACGATGCTCGCGCTGGGCCAGGCGGCCGGAGTGCGGATGCCGGTGGACGATCCAGCGCTGCTTCGCTCGCACATGCGGGTGGATGACGCCCGGAACCTCGAGGACTACCTGGCCCGGTTCGACCTGACCATCGCGCTCCTGCAGTCGCCGGAGGCGATCGAGCGTGTTGCATACGAGATGTGCGAGGACGCCGCGCGAGACGGGGTGTGGTATCTCGAGGTGCGCTATTGCCCGATGCTGAGCTGCCAGCGTGGCCTCACACTGGACGACGTGATCGCCGCCGAATGGCAGGGCCTCCGGCGCGGAGAGCGGGATTTCGGGATCACCGCGCGCATCATCTGCTGCTCGCTGCGGCATTACGACCCGGCGCTGTCGCTCGAAATCGCACGGCACGCGGTGAGCGCCCGGCATCTCGGCGTGGTGGGCTTCGATCTGGCGGGCGGGGAAGCGGGGCGACCGCCCAGCCGCCATGCGGCCGCCTTCGACGCGGCGGCGGCGGGCGGCCTCGGCGTCACCGTCCACGCCGGCGAGGCGGCTGGCGCGGAATCCATCGCCGAGGCAATCTTCCGCTGCCACGCAAATCGCATCGGGCACGGCACCCGGCTCTGGGAAGATCCAGTGCTCCAGGATTACGTTCGCGACCGGCGCATCTGCGTCGAAGCCAATATCACCAGCAACATCCAGACACGCGCCGTGCCGGATGCGGCATCCCACCCGGTGCGACGCTATGTGCGCGAAGGCCTCAACGTCACTCTCGGCACCGACAACTGGCTGATGAGCGACGTCTCCCTCAGCGGCGAGTACCAGCTCGCCCAGACCGCGCTTGGCTTTTCGCGCGAGGAGATCACCCGCATGGTCCTGAACGGCTTCGAAAGCGCCTTTCTCCCGTGGCCGGAGCGTCGCCAGCTCATTGACCGGGCACAGTCTGCCTTGGCGGCCACGTGAGCATGCTCCTCTTCATCCAGGCGGCGGCCGATACCACCCAGACCGCCGCCCAGCGCCTTGCCACCGCACACGCCAATCTTTCGGTTCCGCTCAGCGAACGACTGGTTGGCGTTCTTGGTGTGGCGGTCTTGATCGGGCTCGCCGTGCTGATCAGCTATGACCGCCGGAAGATCCCGTGGCGGCTGGTGGGCATCGGACTCGGGCTGCAGTTCATCTTCGGCGTGATCGTCCTCAAGACCGGGCCCGGCCGGGCCTTCTTCGACTTCGTGGGCCGCATCGTGACCGGGCTCCTCGCATTTCAGGAGCAGGGCGCGCGGTTCGTGTTCGGAAACCTGGTGCAGAACGTGGTGCCGGTCGGGATGCCCACCGCCACGGGCGGCGTGGACGCCAGTGCCGGATACGTGGCCAGCACCGGTGCGTTCTTTGCCTTCAACGTGCTGCCGACCATCATCTTCTTCTGCGCGCTGATGTCGGTGCTGTATTACCTCAACGTGATGCAGGTGATCGTCAAGGGAATCGCGTGGGTGATGCAGAAGACCCTCGGCACCTCGGGCGCGGAGACGCTCTCGGCGTCTGGCAATATCTTCCTGGGGCAGACCGAGGCGCCCCTGCTCATCAAGCCGTTCGTCGCTACCATGACGGAGTCGGAGATCATGACGGTGATGGTGGGTGGGTTTGCCACCGTCGCCGGAGGCGTGCTTGCGGCATACGTCGGGATGCTCTCGGGCTACTTTCCCAACATTGCCAGCCACCTCCTGGCCGCGAGCGTGATGAATGCGCCGGCCGGGCTCTATCTCTCGAAGATCATCCGCCCCGAAGTCGGTGTGCCGCTTACCAAGGGCAAGCTCGAGCTCACGGTGGAGAAGACCGACTCCGGCGTCATCGAAGCGGCGGCCAGCGGCGCCGCGCAGGGAGTGCAACTGGCCATCAATGTCGCCGCGATGCTCATGGCCTTCGTGGCGCTGGTGGCGATGCTGAACTTCGGCATGGGCTGGGTGGGGGGCCTGTTTGGCCATCCGGACCTGAGCCTGCAGGGCGTGCTTGGCTTGCTCCTGCGACCGCTGGCATGGGTCATGGGCGTGCCGTGGCACGACACCGCCTACGTTGGCGGCCTGATCGGAATCAAGACCACGCTCAATGAATTCGTGGCCTACGCCCAGTTCGCGGCCGACATGGCCAGGGGCATGGTGATCTCGCCTCGCAGTGCGGTGCTGGTGACCTACGCGCTGCTGGGCTTTGCCAACTTCTCGTCCATTGCCATCCAGATCGGCGGGATCGGTGGCCTGGCGCCAGAGCGGCGCAGTGAGATTGCCCGTTTCGGGCTCAAGGCCATGATCGCCGGCAACCTTGCAGCGTTCATCTCAGCCGCGATTGCGGGGATACTGTTGTGACGCTGGGCGCCGTGCGCGATGCGCGATGCGCTGTGCGCTGTACGCTATGCGCTGTGCGCGGTGCGGTGAGGACCGCCGGCGTGCGACCTGCGACCTGTGACCTGTGAATTATGAACTACGACCTGCGGCGTTCGACGATCACCCGCGCACGCGATGCCGTGCGACAGCATCTGGAAGGGCGCGCGCCGGAGCTGGCGATCGTGCTGGGCTCGGGGCTTGGACATCTGGCCGGGCGCGTCACCGATGCGGTGCACATCTCCTACGATCGCATCCCCGGGTTTCCGCTGCCTACCGTGAAAGGACATGCCGGTGAACTCGTGGCCGGAGCCCTTGCCGGCCGCCTGGTCATCATGCAGAGCGGCCGGTTTCACATGTACGAAGGCCACTCGGCCGACATCAGCGCGCTGCCGGTGCGCGTGTTCGCCGAACTGGGCGTGCGGACGCTCATCGTGACCAACGCGGCGGGCGGGGTGCGCCGAAGCTTCTCCCCCGGCACCCTCATGCTCATCGCCGATCACCTCAACCTCACCGGCCGCAACGCCCTCATCGGCGAGGCTCTGCCGAATGAGGAACGCTTCCCGGACATGTCCGAGGCCTATGATGCCGGCTTGCGGCGGCTGGCGCGACAGGTGGCGCAGGAGCGAGGCATTCCCCTCGAAGAAGGCATCTACGCCGGACTGCTCGGCCCGAACTACGAGACACCGGCGGAAGTGCGGATGGTTGGGGCCCTCGGTGCCGACGCGGTGGGCATGTCCACCGTCATCGAGGTCATCGCGGCGCGCGCGCGCGGCGTCCGCTGCCTCGGCATCTCGACCGTGACCAATGCGGCGGCCGGCATCAGCGAGCAGCCGCTATCGCACTCGGAGGTGATGGAGGCGGCGGACAAGGTGAAGGATCACCTCGGCGCCCTGGTTGAGGGCGTGGCGTCGGGTACTGCCTGAACGAGCGGGACTCAGCTTGCGGGGACGGCGTGGTTGAGTGGGGGGTGCCCGCGGCCCAGTGACGGTGCCGCCTGCATGGCGCGGTTCACGTAGCGGAGTGCGTCCTCCACGGCGTCCACCAGCGGTTGTCCCACGGCCAGGCGAGCGGTGATGGCGGCGGAGAGGGTGCAGCCCGTACCATGCGCACCCGGAATGCCGAGGCGGGGGCGGGTGAAACGGCGGGTCTGGTCGGCGGTGACCAGTACGTCGGTCACGATGTCGCCATCGAGGTGGCCGCCCTTGACCAGCGCGGCCCGGGCCCCCAGCGCAACAAGCGCGTGTCCTGCGCGCTCCATGGATGCGGCGTCACGGACTTCCCGGCCCAGGAGAATTTCGGCCTCATCGAGATTGGGCGTCACGACCGCGGCCAGCGGGAGCAGTTCATCGCGCACGATCGTTTCGGCCTCGGTGCTCAGGAGCCGGTCGCCGGAGGAGGCGACCATGACCGGGTCCACGACCAGCGCCGGCCAGGCCTGCGCGCGCGCCACGCGCACCACCACGGCCACCAGTGACGCCTCCGCCAGCATGCCCGTCTTCACCGCGTCGGGCGGCAGGTCGGTGATGAGGCAATCGAGCTGGGCCTGCAGGAATGCCGGCGGAACCGGGTGCACCGCGCCGACTCCCACGGTGTTCTGTGCCGTGAGCGCCGTGATGGCGGTCGTGCCGTGTACGCCGAACTGATGAAAGGTCTTCAGGTCGGCCTGGATCCCTGCGCCGCCGCCCGAGTCGGACCCGGCAATGGTCATCGCGATCTTCACGGCTGCTGCACCTCCTTGGGCGCGGGCGGCATGGCCCGAAGCCGGCTGCGAAGCGAGTTGTACGCCGAGAGGTCCGAGCGGCCGTTGCGTGTCGCGGCCCGGGCGCCGGGGATCTCGTCAATGTACCGGTCCACGTTGCTCAGCCGTTCCGATGTGGACGGATGCGATGAGAACCACAACTCCACCTTGCTTGGTTCCCGCTGCTGCAGCTGCTCCAGCGTCTGGAACTCGCGCTTGAGCCCTTCGGGATCGATGTTGGCCGCGGTAGTGTAGACGACCGCCATCGAATCGGCCTCGCGCTCGTCGTCGCGCGAGAATTTGGCGAAGATGGCGCCGCCCGCAAGGTTGACGGCGAGCGCCTCGAGGTCGCTCGGCTGGCGGCCCAGCAGCACGTAGGCCAGTGTGAGCCCGGTGTTCGCGGCACCCACCTGGCCCATCTGCTCGGCGGAGTGGCGGAGGTCCACGTGCCCGATTTCATGGGCCAGCGCTCCGGCGAACTCATCCCAGTGGTCGGCACGCTCGATGAGGCCGCGGAACACGTAAATGTGGCCGCCCGGAAGCGCGAAGGCATTCACCTGGTCCGAGTTGATGACCGAGAAGGACCAGGTGAGGTCCTGCCGCCGCACGACGCGCTTGAGCGGCGCGACCGAGCTGTTGAGCGCGGACACCACGGCGCCGTCATGGATGACCGGCATGGTGCGCTCGACCTCGGCCGCCGCCTGCTCGCCCGTCTGGACTTCCTGTTGCACGCTGGGCGTGCACGCGAGCGCGAGCGACAGCACGGACAGGGTACACGCAGAATGAAGGAATCGCGGCATGAACAGCTCCCTGGTCTCAACGGTTCGTGACCTCAGGCTCAAGCGCGGGCGGGAACGCCGTGGCCTGGCGCTTGCCGAAGGGGTGCGTCTGGTCGAGGAAGCTCGTGCCGCGGGCCTCGATATCCGCGGCGTGCTGGTGGGCCCCGCGCTCGAAGCGACCGCACGCGGCAAGTCGCTCAAGGCCGCGCTCGCGTCATCCGGCGTGCGCATGCACGAAGTGCCCTCGGATGCACTCAGCGAGCTGGCCGACACCGAGCATCCCCAGGGAATCATCGCGGTTATTGCACCGCCGCGCTGGAGTCTGGATCACATCACGGTGAGGCCGCATGACACCCTTCTGGTGCTGGATGGGGTGCAGGACCCCGGCAACGTGGGCACGATCATCCGGACGGCCTTCAGCCTGGGAGCGCTCGGAGTGATCGCATTGCCGGGCACTGCCGAGCTGACCAACCCGAAAGTCCTGCGCTCGGCCATGGGTGCGACCTTCCGCCTCCCCGCGGTGGTCGCCAGCGCGGCGGATTTCCTCGCCTGGGCTGGCGTGAATGATGTGAGCGTCTGGGTTACTGCCGTCGATGGTGAGCCGGTGCACGACGCGCCAAGGACCGGCGCGCTCGCGCTGGTCCTTGGCAACGAAGGGGCTGGTGTATCCGCCGAGATGCGCGAGGCGGCGAGTCGAGTGGTTGCCATTCCGCTTGCCGAAGGCGCCGAATCACTCAACGTGGCGGCGGCCGCCGCGATCCTTCTGTATGAGGTGAAGCGTGACTGAGCTGCCCCGGTGGTTTCTTGCCACGCTCGCCGGTGTGCTGGGCCTCGTGCTCGGCAGCTTCCTCAATGTGTGCATCGTGCGGTGGGGTGCGGAGCCCAAGCAGTCGGTCGTGCGGCCACGATCGCGCTGCCCGCGCTGCGGCGCTTCCCTCAAGCCGTGGGACAACATTCCGGTGGTGTCCTGGCTCCTGCTGGGCGGCAAGTGCCGCTCCTGCGGAATGCCTATCTCGGCCATGTACCCGCTGGTGGAACTGGGGACGGGAGTCATCTGGGCGGGCATGGCATGGTATTCCGGTTTCACGCTGCATGCGCTGAGTGGTGCACTGCTTTTCACCATTCTGCTGGGCATCGCGCTCACTGACTTTCGTAACTACATCATTCCCGATGAATTCACGCTTGGCGGCCTCGGGATGGGCCTCCTGCTGGCGCTGGCTGCGGGCCTTCACCCGCTGCTGATGGCCTTGCTTGGCGCGGCGGTTGGCTTCGGAACCCTCTGGGTGGTTGGCTGGCTCGGCACCGTGGTCGCGAAGAAAGAGGCGATGGGTGGCGGTGACATCAAGATGATGGCCATGGTGGGCGCCTTCTGCGGCTGGAGCGGCGTGCTCCTCACGATCTTTCTCGGGGCCGTCATCGCCGTTTTCGTCTTCATACCGATCCTGCTCTTCCGGCGTGACAAGCTGGTGCCGTTCGGCATCTTCCTCGCGCTCGGGGCCGCCGTGACCTGGGTCGCCGGGGCGGATCTCATCAGCTGGTACCGCGGGATGGTGGGGCTGTGATGCGAAAGGTCCCGATCTTCATGTTTCTTCTCGCGGTGGCGTGCCGCGGCGAGAGGGCGGGCAGCACGCCCGAGGCGGCCCGGCTCGCGCACGTGATGGATAGCCTGAGGCCGGCGGTGGAGCAGGCGGTGGGTCTCACCTTCAAGTCACCGCCCAGGTCGGCGATCCGGAGCCGCGAAGATGTGCGGCGCTACCTCGTCAACAAGCTGGACGAGGAGCTCACGCCGGAGCGCGAACGCGGCGTGGAGGCGGCGTATCGCCTCTTCGGCATGGTTCCCGACAGCGTCAACCTGCGCGCACTGCTGCTCGATCTCCTCACGGAGCAGGTGGTGGGATACTACGACGCCGACTCGGCGATGTTCTTCGGCGTCGCCGGCGCCCCGCCGGAGCAGCTGGGCGTGACCGTGGCGCACGAGATGGTGCATGCGCTGCAGGGTCAGTACCTGAATCTCGATTCGCTCCTCAAGGCACGGGGCGACAATGACCGTGCGACCGCGGCGCAGGCCATTCTCGAGGGCCAGGCGCTGCTTGCTTCGATTCAGGTGATGGCGCCATCGCATGACGTGCTCCACGATGACGCGGTGTGGACCATGCTCAAGGCGCAGACGCGGCAGGCGCAGAATACCATGCCGAAGTTCGGCGCCGCGCCCCTGGTAGTGCGCGAGGGACTGATCTTCCCCTACGTGGAGGGCGCGCTCTTCATGCGCTGGTGGGAGACGCAGTCGGGCCACGCGGACACGGTGCCATTCGGCGTGCTGATGCCGCAATCGAGCGAAGAAATTCTGCATCCCGACCGGTATACCCATGGGGACGCTCCGCTTCGCGTGGTCATCGACTCAGTGCCCGGCGAGCGGATCCTGCACGAAGACGGCCTTGGCGAACTCGAAACCACCCTGCTCAGCGCGACCCTCGCACGCGAGCAGGAGGCGAAATACGAGCCGCCGCTGGGATGGGGCGGCGATCGCTATCGCATCGTGGACACGCCTGACGGCCCGGCACTCATCTGGTATCTGGTCTTCGATGATGCCACATCAGCCGCGCGGTTCGATGCCGGTACGGGTGCGTTGCTTCGCAAGCAGCAGCGATCGGGCTATCGGGGCGAATTCACGATGACCGAGGTGGGCGGGCATCCGGCCGCGCGGTATGTGATGGCGCCGGAGGGGTGGACGGGGTGGGGCGCCGCGCTTAGGGCGACCCTGCGGTAGGCGCACCTCGGCGACGGTGAGAGAGGCGACGGGTCCCTGTTGAGATTTTGGACGGGCTGTGCAACGTCAGAGGGTCGGCGCGTTGAGCGGCGACCTCGTTCAGATGGCTGCTTCACTTCCCATTCCGTCATTGACATATAGGGTACTGCCAGCCACTTTGAACGGCCTTCAGTTCACACCATAGAAAGGCCTTCACCTCGGAGCTGGGATGCGAGCACCGCGCCTCCGCTTGTTCGTCCTTCGCTTGTCCCTGCTGGTCTCAGCTTTCACCGCGGCGTGTGACAGCACTTCAACTGCCCCTAGCAAGCCAGATTTGTCAGTGGACTGCCAGTTGGGCTGCGTGGATACTGACCCCAATCCAGTTGCACCCGGCGTGTTTCTGGGTAGTGCCATTAATCCCAGCTACTGATGGGATCTGTTGGACTCAGGCGATGTCGACCAAGATGCCCTCCCGGACTACTGTGAAAAGCTGATCGCTGCGGCATTCGCTCCATGGATGCGATACGGCAATAGCGACGAGGTGGATGGTGAAGGGGCCTGGGCTGCCCGCTTGACTACGTTGACCACGGGTGGCACGGGCGTGCGCGTCGTCTACATGATGAATTACTATGATGACTTGGGTGTCGAGCCCAGTGTGCACACGGCATGCGAGATCGCATCGGTCGGCGGCTTTCTTGGTTCCTGCGATGGCCACAACGGTGACGGCGAGCAGGTTGCGCTAGATGTCTACTACAAGCCGACTACAAAGCATTGGATACTCGATCGCGCGCTGCTGTCGCAGCACACGAACTGGATCACGGTGCAACGAAGCGGCACGCAGGTGTTTCCGACGACTATCGGATACAAGGACCATGATGGCGCCGCCCCAGTTGTGTGGGTAGCCTGGGGAAAGCACGCAAATTACGAGAGCCAGGCTCATTGTGATGGGTCGGACGGGAGCGGAATCACTCAGTTCGACGATTGCACGGGAAATAACCTGTTCTTCCGTGCGAACGGAAATGGCAACCGTAACATTGGGAGCAGGGCCCACAATATTCTGAACTGTCTTGCCACATCCAACATCTTTTTCAACCCGCCGTACAGTGACCCGCGTCAGCCAGAGTGCATGTGGACTGCCGACAAGTTCTGGGGATGGAAGCTGTACCATACAGGTGACGTGTCGGATGGCAACTCCGGAAAGCTTCAATTCCTCGGCTTCTGACGCCACCTGGAGCTCCTTCATGCGGATACGGACCGTAGTATGCTTGGTCTCGATACTAGCTGCAAACCTGCTAGTAGCGCAGAGTGTTGCAGCACAAGGACCCATTGTGGGGCGCGAGGGGCAAGCGGTTTCCATCACGCCACCGAACGCGACAGCTTGGCGAGGCCGGTTACTAGCGCCACTCACCCCGAGTGATGTATCGGCCATAATATGCCGTGGGCGTCTCGTCCAATGTGAGGTCGACACGACACGCATTGTCAGGCTGGCACGTGCGGATGGAGTTTCGCTCCACTTGCGAACTGGAAGCAGTTGGCGCAAGGGAGCGCTCATCGGTGGGGTCACTGGCGCGGCGCTGGCGACTACCTGGGCGTTGCTCTACCATCTGGACGATGCTTCCAGTGCCGAAGATGGTCGAACGGGCCGGATAGTTGTCGGTACTGCTGCTATCACTGCTGTCGGCGCGCTGGTGGGCGCGTTGATCGGATCCCGTGATGAGCATTGGGACCCGGTGTGGAGGTGATGGCGCCGTCGAACTCTCTCCTCTCAGCGGAATATACCCCAAACGCCACCGCGCTCACGATTGAGCCGAGCACATTGCCGAGTTACACGATCAGCGTCAGCTCCTTGGAAGAGATTGCGGTGGGGCTGCAAGCTCGCTTCGACGCGCAGGAGGGCGAAGTTGGCCCTCCTGCGCGTCTCGCAATGACAACCAGGCCACTTCGCAGCTGTCCAGCTGCCTGTTCGCTGCGCTCAGGGCAGCTCCACCGCCGAGCCGCCGAGCCGCCTATCTCAACAACACATTCACCCCAAACGCCACCGCCCCCACGATCGCGCCCAGCACATAGCCAAGTTGCACGATCAGGGTCAGTTCCTTCTGGGTCACGCTGCGCACGATCTCCTCCATGCGCTGGGTGGAGAAGCCGCGCACCTTCTGCTCCACCATTTCCTGCACATTGAGCTGCTGCACCACGCGCGGGATTTCTCCCTGCACCCATCCCCACGCGGCGCGGGCGATCCCTTCGCGGAGCTTCAGCGCGGTATCATCCGAGAGCCAGCGTGCCGGCCGGCCAACCGGACGTGACAGCAGGCGATCGATCACCTGCGCCACACTGTCACCAATCCACTTCTGGCCTCGCTCGCCGGTGATCACGTCACGCGCGAGCGCGATGGCGCGGTCTCGCGGGATCAGCCCGATGGCTTCCCCCCAGGTCCTGCGCTCCACCGTGCCGAGGAGCCGTTCCACCGCGCGGGCGATGGCGTCGCGGGTGGCATCGTCCCTGACCACGCGAATCAGCCAGTTTCCCAGCGTGATCTCGAGGGCGCCGCGCTTCTCGGGAGTCAGCCGCTCCAGCCGCTGCGCCAGCGGCATCCGGAGGAAATTCACCACCGCATCATTCACAGCACGCGTCACCTGGGCCTTCATCTCCGGCTCGGCGAGTGCGGCGGCAAACCGGTCAAAGCCTTCTGCCTCGAAGCCGTCCACCAGGCGTTCGATGGTGCGGTCGGTGACCACCAGCTTGGCAAGGATGCGTTCGTGCAGGAGCAAATCGCGCACGGAATGATCGAACGCGTCGCGCAGGGCGCGCTCGACCCGGTCACGCGCCACCGGGTCGGCCAGCAGGTCGCTGAGCCGTTCGAGCGCGATGGGCAGATAGTCGGTAATGGCGCTCTCGACCGTGCCCACCAGGCCTTCCGGCAACCGGTCGAGCAGGGGTGTCTGATCCTTCGCCATCCGCTCCAGCCGTTCGTGCACCCAGTGACGGAGCGCCGCTTCGAGGTCATCCTGTTCCGCGAGGCGGCTGACCCACTCCCGCACCTTGGCGCCGATCCGGGCGCGATGCTCGTCATTCAGCGTGTCGCCGATCGGCTGGTCGCCGAGCTGTTGCCCGACACTGTCGAGGAAGTTGTTGAGCAGGTGGCCGAAGTCTTCCGACTCTGCCCATCGTCCCACCCGGTCTGCCACGGACGGTGCCACGCCGGTCAGCGTGCCCTCGATACTGCTCATGAGATCGGGGCCGAGCTCCTCGCGAAGCGGCCCGCGCTCCTTGTCGAGCAGGTTGTCGACCACCCCGCCAATGGCGCGGGCAAAGGCCTCCTGCACCTGCGGTGCCGCCAGGCGGGCGGTGAGGTCCTCGGGCGTGAGCAGCCGCTCGCCCACCGTCTTCCCGATGCTCCTGGCCAGGCGCTCCTTGTTCTTGGGAATCGCGCCGTGAAGGCCGAACTTCCTTTCGTAGGGATGGAACAGCATCCAGATGGCGACGGCGTTGGTGATGCCGCCGGAGATGGCACCGACACCAATGGTCACGGCGCCGGTTACGAGGAGCTGGTTGTCCATGGGAATGGAGGATGGGCGAGATGGGCCGGATGGGCAAGATGGGCGGTCTCGTATGTCGTCATTCCCGCGAAAGCGGGAATCCATGAGGGCTCAGCCGGAGCCAATCACTCTGCAACGGCTAGTCATGGACTCTCGCGTTCGCGAGGGTGACGCACAGGCGACTTCTCGGCTCGTGCCCGTCCTGCCCATCCCGACCATCCCGACTACTCCAGCCCTTTCCTGAACCGCACCGTCGCCAGCGTGACCAGCACCACCGTAAACCCGACCAGGACAAGCGCCTGGGGCCAGAGCGTGGTGAGGCCAACGCCCTTGAGCAGAATGCCGCGCAGGACTTCCAGGAAGTACGTCAGCGGCATGAGTGCCGCGATCCATTGCGCCACCTTGGGCATGGCGTCGATCGGGAACATGAAGCCCGACATGAGAATGTTGGGCAGCATGTAGAAGAAGCCGAGCTGAATGGCCTGCGCCTGGGTCCGGACCATCGTGGACATCAGCATGCCCACACCGAGACTGGCCAGGATGAACGGAAAGCTGAGGACGAGCAGGAGCGGCAGGCTGCCGCGGAATGGCACGTGGAAGAGCAGGCCGCCGAGCCCCAGGATCACGAAAATCTGGATGTATCCCATCAGCAGATAGGGCAGCATCTTGCCCAGCATGATGCTGCTCTTGCCGATGGGCGTCACCACCAGCTGCTCCAGCGTGCCGCGCTCGCGTTC
>DASTFH010000149.1:0-90566 GCA_035708725.1 Gemmatimonadales bacterium
GACCGGCCGCGTGGTGAGTCCCGACCTCTATGTGGCCGTCGGCATCTCGGGTGCGGTCCAGCACCTGGCCGGCATGCGCACCTCGCGCGTCATCGTAGCGATCAACAAGGACAAGGACGCGCCGATCTTCAAGATTGCGGACTATGGCATCGTGGGAGACCTGTTCGAGGTGGTGCCGAGGTTGACGGAGGAGATTCGGAAGGCTAAGAGCTGAGAGCTGTGAGCTATGAGCTGACGGCGTAACCTCTGCACAGCTCACAGCTCGCAGCTCACAGCTCACAGCTCACAGCTCACAGCTCACCGCTCTCAGCGCCAGGCCGCCAGCATTCCACCGTTCTCTCCTCCAGATCAACCACCCAGTCTTCGGCGACGCCGGCGCGCCGGTAGCGGCGGCGCTTGAGTTCGCGGTCGTACCTGGCGGGACTGGATGACGTCACTTCGATGACCAGCAGCAGCTCGGTGATGTCGGTCCGGTCGCGGAGCGGTTTGCCGGACGCCGTGCGGTAGACGAACGGGTCGGGCTGGAGGATCTCGTCCTGGCCGAGGGTGATGTCGGCGGGGGAGAAGAGCACGTGGGCCACGGGGTGGCGGCTGAGCCATTCCTGGAGGCGCAGGAACAGCTCGGCGATGGTGTGCTGGCGGAGACCGGGAGGGACGGGCATCCACCATGATGGCGGATCGGGTCGTTGAGGCGGTAGTCGAAAAAACGCGAGCGGGCTTTCAGTCTTCAGCCTTCAGCGCCCACTCACTTTCTCGAAGAAGTCGTCGAGGTCTACCACCAGTGGCTCCGGTGCCGTCTCCGGCTGCCATACCAGCTTCCGGTTGGCGATCGCCGGCTGCCCGGCGCCGGGGGTCCACATTTCCACCAGCCGGGCATCGAGATCCACGATCCAGTAGGTATCCACGCCGACCCGCTGATAGAGCTGCCGTTTGACGATCCGGTCGAACCGCGCGGTCGAGGGGGAGAGCACTTCCACCACCAGCATGGGGATGCCGAACTCATCCCAGTCCGCCGGCTCCCCGCCATCAACCGATGCGCCGACGAACAGGTCCGGTTGGACCAGTTGGCCGGAACGAAGATCGAGGTCCGCCGGGGACCAGAGCAGGGAGCCCAGGTGGTGCTGGCGCACATACGGGTCCAGGCAGCGGAACAACTCGGCCAGCGCCGCCTGATGCCGCCACCGGGGACTGGGGCTCACCAGCAGCTCCCCGTCCACCAGCTCGTAGCGTTGGCCGTCATCGGGCAGCGCGAGCACCGCGTCGCGAGTCCAGCGTTCAGCAGAATTCGGCATGCCCATACGGTACGCACGGCGGCTGCGGGGTGGCAAGAGGACATGGACCATGATGCACGTTGCGGGTGGCGGGGCCGTCATCGCATTCGCGCGCGAGGGTACATGGCGGGGCGCTTGCGGCGGCCGGGACATGGTCATAATATTATGACCATATGTGTAACTGGAGGGAACGATGTCCGAAATGCCAGCGGGGCAGTTCAAGTCCCGGTGCCTGAAGGTGATGGACCAAGTGGCGCGCACTGGGGAGCCGGTGGTGGTGACCAAGCATGGCAAGCCGGTGGTGCGGGTCGTGCCGGTGGAAGAGGGGGCGCTGCCGGTGTTCGGCCGGTTGGCCGGGAGTGTCACGCGGGCTTCCGATCTGATCTCGCCTATCGACGAGCCGTGGGATGCCGAGGCGGAGTAGCGGGCCGCTGCAGCTGGACACGCATGTCTGGATCTGGCTGTTCGAGGGGGATCGCGCGCGCCTCTCGAGGCGGATCGTCTCGCTGGCGGAGCGTGCGGCCGCGGCGGGGGAGCTCCTGGTCTCGGCCATCTCGATCTGGGAGCTGGGGATGCTGGTGGCGAAGGGGCGACTGTCGCTGAGCCGGGATCTGCCGGGCTGGGTGGCGGAGACGCGGCGGCCGCCTGGCGTGCAGGTCGTTCCGGTCACGGCGGCCATCGCCCTGGAGGCCGGTGCGCTGCCCGGGGTCATGCACGGCGAGCCAGCGGACAGGATCATCGCGGCCACGGCGCGGGTGACGGGCGGCACCTTGCTGACCTGCGACGAGCGGCTGCTGGCCTATGGCGGCGCCGGCCGGCTCAGGGTGCGGGACGCGAGGCGGTAAGGCGCACCCCCCTTCCCTGCGTTATGCGAGCACTGATCCACCCATAACCGGGACTCCCCGCAGCGACGGTAACGCCTCTGTCATCTGGTATGAAGAGCGTACGTGTCGTACGCATGCAGCCCGCGTGCATGCACACGTCTTCTGGAGTGCCCTTCCGTCGAACATCGCCGTCGAGTGTTCAATCAGTAGTGCAGCTACGCCAGTATTGACAGATACTTCAGCAAGCCCATTAGAAGTCATCCGATTTTGTGTTCCCCGCGCGTGCGGGGATGAACCACCTGCTTCGGCGCCTCGGCCTCGGCCTCGCCGTGATCCCCGCAAGCGCGGGGATGAACCGCTGCAATCGAGCTGGACATCGAGACGTGTTCCCCGCAGGCGCGGGGATGAACCGGGCTTGTTCTTCAGTACTTCGCATGCGACGACGGACGGTGGGCGGGCGAGGGCCCTCACTCAATGGTCAACGCCAGACACTCCACGCCCGACGCTCGACGTCTACAAGCGCCAACCTTTGCACTCTGGCCACTGCAACCACTTTCACCGGTTGACAGGTGCAGTTGATGTTCCATCTTGGGCAGATGCTCACCTATCGCCCAGCTCACCCCGCCGGTTACGTCCTCATCGAGAGCGCGCACGACAATGCACCCGCTGAAGTGGCCGCATTGCTGGCCGAGCTCGTCGAGGATCCTGACGTGCAGCCCGACGCAAGGGTACTCATCGACGTGCGGGACGCCGCCAGCGCCTGGACCACGTCGCAGGTCAACCTGATCGTGCCTGCGTTCCGTGCGCTTGCCCGGCGTGGTGTCGCCGCCATTGCCATCGTGGCCGATGTGGATGTGGCCTACGGCATGAGCCGCATGCTCTCGACCCGCCTGGACGGCCTCGGCCTTGCCGCCGCGGTATTCCGGTCGAGTCCGGAGGCGGAGGACTGGCTGGACCGCCGTACGTCGTAAATCCTGCGTCGTACGACGTACAACCTATGACGTGCGACTCACCAAGCGGCATCGCACCGTCGCAGTCGTGAATTCCCTCGTCACCCGGTTGTGCAGCCACCGGAGCTGGCGGATGGGACGCGTCTCGAACTCCGCGCACCGCAACGGACTCTCCTCCACCAGCCGGATGAACCGCCGGATCGTCATCTGGTTGAGTCCGCCCGCCACCTCACTGAATCGGGTTGCTCCGTCGTGCTTGAATCGGGAACGCCAGCGAATCAGTGCACGCTCGGTGAAGACCAGATGGGCCCAGGGGAAGACGCTGAAGAGGTGGCCGCCCAGGGGGTGATACCAGGTGGGCCCGAAGGACACGAGCACGGAGCCGCCCGGCGCCAGCAGCTCGGCCATCTGCCGCAGCACGCCGGCGGGATCGCTGAAGTGCTCAAATGAGTCGATGGCAATGATAATGTCCGCCCGCGCGGGCGCGGTGCTGGTGAAAGTGCAGCGCTCGTGTGCGCCCGAGTTCCTGGCGTGGCGGCGAGCCGACTCGAGTGCGCACGCCTGGATGTCCAGCCCGATGACTCGTGCCGCGCCTCGCTGTGCCAGTTCAACCGCTTCCCGGCCCGTCCCACAGCCGAAATCCAGCACCGTCTTGCCCACGACCCTGGCCCAGAGGTGATCGCCGAGCAGTACCGCGAGCTTGCTGCGGCCGCGGTAGGCCCGGCCGTCCATTCGACTGTTGTTCCCCCTTGTCCCCACCCGCGCAAGCAGCAGATCGGCCAGCGGGCCGCCAACCACTCCACTCATCCAGCTCCCTCCAGACATCGGTAGGCGAGCATAGTAGGGGCTGGGTGTGACATCGCAGGGCGAGCGGGGCGAACAGGGCGAGCAGGGCGAGCGGGGCGAACAGGGCGAACAGGATACCGGATGTCGTACGCCCTGTTACCTTCTCAATACCAACGTCTCACGCGTGACCCCCACCGCCGGAGGCCTCCCATGGCCGATTCCTCCGTGCCCCAGCTCGGCGCGCATTTCCTCGGTGCCGACGGACACCTGCACGTCATCAACGAGGTCCTGGACCAGCCGATGTCGCCGGTCGCTTCCGGGGCCTACGCCGTGCGCGACCAGCGCGGATTGCTCTTCACGATCCACGTGGCGGCCGAGCACAACCTGACCCAGAGCCCGACAGAATGGGTGGAAGTGCATGTGCTGGAGGAGCACACACTGACGCCGGGTGAGCGGGATGCTGTGGGGAAGGGAGCTTAGAGCTGTGGGCTGTGAGCTGCGAGCCAGGAGCTACGAGCTACGAGGGACCAGCTTTCATCTCGCAGCTCGCAGCTCATAGCTCTAAGCTCACTGAAACGGCAATTTCACCGGCTCGGTGCTGCCTGCGATACCGCTCTGGCCGAGCTGGCCGTACTCGTTGTCACCCCAGCAATAGGCCGCGCCCTCGGTCGTCACACCGCAGGTGAAGGTGTCGCCGGCGCTGATGGACATGAAGGCGAGCCCACCGGCCACGGCCGTGGGGACCAAGCGGTCGGTGGTGGTACCATCGCCAAGTTCGCCGAGGGCGTTGTCGCCCCAGCAGTAGGCGGCGCCGGTCAAGGTGATGGCGCAGGTATGACGGTAGCCGGCACTGATGGCCTTGAACTGCAGGCCGCCGGCCACCGTGGCGGGTGCATTGGCGTCGGTGGTTCCGCCGGTGCCCAGCTGGCCATTCTCATTTTCTCCCCAGCAGAATGCGGCGCTGGCGGTGGTGATCCCGCAGGTATGCGCATAGCCAGCGGAAATGAACGACTGGCCGGGGATGTAGAAGTCGGGATCGGGCGCTTGCTCGATGACCGGGTTGATGCGGAACAGATGGCCTCCCGCGACGGCGACCGGTATGCCGCTCGACGTGTCGGCGCCGTCGCCGAGCTGCCCTGACGTGCCCCAGCCCCAGCATTCGGCCGCGCCCGATGTCGTAATGGCGCACGTGTGGAGTCCCGTGGTGGTCACCGCGCTGAATCCGTCACCCACGTAAGAAGGATCGAGGCTCGCGCCTGGCGTGATGACCGGGCTCACGCCGATCTGTCCTTCGCCGTTGGATCCCCAGCACCAGATCTGGGACGAGAGCGACAGCGCGCACGAGTGAAGCAGGCCAGCCTGCACCACCCGGAACGAGGTCGAGATCGACCAGTTGTCATTCGTGAACGTCGTCACGGGGCTGGACGGCTCGCCGGTGACCTGGCCAACCGAGTTGCTGCCCGCGCACCAGATGTCGCCGGAGAGCGTGACCTCGCATGTGTGGTAACGACCACCACTGCTCATGCGAGCTGTGAGGTTGCTGGACACCTGGGTAATCGGCGCCACCGTTGAAATTGTGCCCGTTCCCGCCTGGCCATCCTCGTTGAAGCCCCAGCAGTATTCCTGCTCCGAGGTGGTGATGCCACAGGCGTGATAACTGCCGGCATCGACGTATCGGAATATCAACGGTGCGCCGGCCGGGGTTGCGGCCGCCCGGAATGTGACTGACTGGAATCCCTCCACTTCGGCGCTGACCAGGACGGTGTCTGGAGTGGCCGGCAGCGTGAGCGCCACGCCGGCGACTCCATCATTGCCGGTCGTGTCACGGGTTGCGCTGAGCTCGCCTCCGGTGGTGGTCCAGGCTACCGCGTACCCCGGCACCGCGCGGCCCGAATCATCCGTCACTTTGACCGTCAGCAGTTGCGGCAGCGAATCGCCCACTGCTCCGACCTGGCCATCGCCGCCGGCGATGGCAAGGCTGGCGCCGGGACCAGCCAGATCGAGGGGCTCGACCGATTCGTTACACGCGGAAAGCAGCGCGAGGGCGGCGAGAGCCAGGCCGCCCTTGAGGAAGGCGGCGTTCATTCGACGCACCCCGAGACGACGCCATGCGGCGCGGTTGTGGTCATCTCCGACTCGACGACATTGCCGAGACCGAAGAACGTGCCCTGCTCCACCCAGGCGCGGAGGGTGCCGGCATCACTGCTCTTCTGGATGCGCCAGCAGACCTGGCCGCGCCCCGGAGTCCGGGCCGGGAGGCGCCCCTCCCACGGTCCTCGGCCGCTCACAGCTGAGCCGCCGACCGTCCCGCTCCAGGCAGTATCAGATTCGATGTGTAGGACCTGCTCACCACAGCTGGCGAGTAGCAGGGCTGCCACGAAGGGCAGGGCTGACCTGAGGCGCATGGGCCGAGCTTCCGTCAAAGGGTTGGCTCGACGTTACGGAGGGGGTGTGACAGTACAGGACGGGCAGGACGGGCGGGACGGGCAGGTGGTCAATGGTCGACGGCCGACGCACGACCTGTGGCGCTGATGACCGAAGACCGACGACCGTCGACCTCTGATCGAGCCGCCGAGCCGCCGAGCATGCCGTCCCTCGTCCCTCGTCCCTCATCCCTCGTCCCTCGTCTCCTATATTTCCCCAGACTCCCGACGAAAGGCGCACGCCGTGACCGCCATCCTGCCGATCGCCCACCAGCCCCCGCTGCCGATGGACCGGCTGATCCTCAGTGATTCGCCGGGCGAGGATGCCGTGGAGATGGACATCCTGATCGTCGGCGCCGGGCCGGCCGGCCTTTCCGCCGCGATCGAGCTGAGCCGGCTGGCGGCCGCCGCAGCAGCGGAAGGGAAGGGGCCGGGTGAGCTGTCCATCGGCGTACTGGACAAGGCAGGCGCGCTGGGGGAGCACAGCCTCTCTGGTGCGGTCATCAACCCCCGCGCGTTCCACGAACTCTTTCCCGACCTCGCCGAGAGCGAGTTCCCATTCCGCCAGAAGGTGCCGGGCGAGGCGGTCTACTACCTGACCGGCGAACGATCGGTGCGCATTCCAACGCCGCCCACCATGCGCAACCACAGCTTCTTCACCGCCTCGATTTCGGAGGTGGTACGGTGGCTGGGTGAGCGCGCCGAGGCGGCTGGGATCAATGTGTTCGCAGGCTTTCCGGTGGATAGCCTGCTGGTGGAAGGCACCGCCGTTCGCGGGGTCCGCACCACGCCGGCAGGACTCACGCGTACGGGCGAGCCGGGGAGTGACTTCACGCCTCCGACCGATCTCACCGGGAAGATCACCATCGTCGCCGATGGCACCCGCAGCATGCTGGCCCAAGCGTGGCGCGAGTGGCAGACCGTTCGCTCTCCCAATCCGCAGATCTACGCGCTTGGCGTGAAGGAAATCTGGCGGGTGATGAAGCCGCTGGACCGGGTGATTCACACGATGGGTTGGCCACTTCCGTCCGATGCATTCGGGGGATCGTTCATCTATCCGATGGGGCCGGAGCAGGTTGCCGTGGGGCTGGTGGTGGGGCTCGATTACCACGAGGCCGCGCTCGATGTGCACCAGCTTCTCCAGCGGCTCAAGCTGCATCCGCTGGTGAAGCCGCTGCTGGCTGGCGGCGAGCTGCTGGAATGGGGTGCCAAGACGATTCCCGAAGGCGGCTACTACGCAGTGCCCGAGCGCCGCTCGGGCGACGGGATCCTGCTCGCGGGCGACGCGGTCGGCTTTGTGGACGTGCCATCACTCAAGGGCATCCACTACGCCATGCAGTCCGGCATCTATGCGGCTCGTGCCGCCTTTGCGGCGCTCAGCGCGGGTGACACGTCGGCGTCGTCGCTCGCGGCCTACGATACGATGGTGGATGAGAGCTACATAATGTCGGACTTGTTCCGCACCCGGAACATGCGCCTGGCCTTCAAGGACGGCTTCTGGCTGGGCGGTGCAAAGGCTGGCCTCATGACCGTGACGGGTGGCCGCTTTCCAGCTGCCAGAATCCGCATGTCGGCGGACGCCGAGACACCGAGACGCCGAGGCGCTCACCCCGGTGAAGGCCGGGGCGAGACGCCGTTCACCCCGGACGGCACGCTCACCTTCTCCAAGCTGGACGCCAACTTCAAGTCCGGTAACTCTACGCGTGACACCATTCCCAGCCACCTGATCGTGGGACAGGATATCACCGGCGACGTCGCGGATTTTTACAGTCACGTATGCCCGGCCGGGGTCTATGAGCGGATCGGTGACGAGCTCAGGGTCAACGCACCCAACTGCATAGACTGCAAGGCGACCGACATTCTTGGACCGCGCTGGACACCCCGCGAAGCAGGGAGTGGACCCCGTTATCGGCTGATGTAACAACTCGCTGACTGTCAAGTAATTGTACGGTTGTTCGGTGGCCCGGTGATTGCTGGTCAACCAGTGTTCCCGGCGGTGCCGAACCGACTGTCACGCGAGGAAATACGCCGAACCTTCCGTTGTCCCTGCAGGGACGCACCCGCGAGGCCTGGCGCCGGTGGTTTGCCGGTGGAGACCCGCTCTTTTCCCACGCGGGCGCCGCGGGCGAGCTGCTCATCGCGCAGCTTCGGATGGCGATGGTGCTGGTGCTCCTGGCCATCCCCGTCAGCAATTACGTCACTCATCCCGATGAACTGGAGCACGTGGTCGGCGTCTCGGTGGCGCTGGTCGCCACGACGCTCGCCCTCCTCATCCTGATCGCCGTCCGCCGCCAGATGCTCGCCTCATGGGTCGGGCTGATCAGTACGGTGTTCGATGTCTCGCTCGTCAGCTCGACGCTGATGATCTACCTGATCGCCGGGCAGCCGCACACGGCGGTGAACAGCCGGGTGGTCTTCGAGGTCTACTTCATCGCCATCGGCGCCACGTGCCTCCGCTACGACGTTCGGCTCTGCTGGCTCGCCGGTTCGCTCGCCGTCACCCAGTACTTCGGGATCGTCTGGTATGCCGACACGCACTGGGTGCTCAACTCACCGGGCTACGCTCCGTTCACCTACGGCATCTTCAACTGGAGCTCCGAGGTCGGGCGACTGGTGGTGCTCGGCGTCGCCACGATGCTGTCGGTCGCGGTGGTGGACCGGGGCCGTGCGCTGCGCCGGCTCTCGACCATCGACCGACTCACCGGCGTGCTCAATCGCGGGTCGTTCGACGAGCGGCTCAACGCCGAACTGAGCCGAGCCCGCCGCCAGTCGGAAACGCTGGCCCTGGTGATGCTGGACGTGGATCACTTCAAGAAGTTCAACGATGACCTGGGCCATTCGGCCGGCGACTCGGCGCTCCGCACCCTCACGCGGCGAATGAGTGACGAACTGCGCCGCAGCGATGTGCTGGCGCGCTACGGTGGCGAGGAGTTCGTCATCATCATGCCCGCGACGTCCGTGGCGCAGGGGATGCGGAAGATCGAGGCGCTGCGGGAGAAGCTCTCCAAGGTGGGCATCCCGCTGCCCAAGACAGAGTCGCTCACCGCCAAGCTGACCGTGAGCGCCGGGCTCGCCGTCTTTCCCGACGACGGCGTCACCGCCGACGAACTGCTCGACTGCGCCGACGAGCGGTTGTTCGAAGCCAAGAGTCTGGGCCGGAACCGCGTGGTGGGACCGGGCGGGGGCGCGCCGGTGCTGAAGGTCGGTTAGGGCGGACAAGGCGGACAAGACGGACGAGACGGACAACCGAGCATCGGTCCGCCTCGTCCGCCTCGTCCGCCTCTACATCTCTCCCATCACTTTTACAACCACCCGCTTCTTCCGCTGGCCATCCCACTCGCCGTAGAACACCCACTGCCAGGGACCGAAGTCCAGCCGGCCCTCCGTGATGGGCAGGATCACTTCATGGCCCACGGTGAGGCTTCTCAGGTGCGCCGCGGCGTTGTCCTCGCCGGTGTCGTTGTGCCGGTAGCGTGACGGATCCCATGGCGCGATGGTCGTTTCCAGCCAGTGCAGGATGTCATGCCAGAGCCCTGACTCGTGATCGTTGACGAAGACCGAGGCGGAGATGTGCATGGCGCTCACCAGGACAAACCCCTCCCGAATCCCGCTCGCCATCACCTGCTCGGTGACCTCGTCGGTGATGTCGATGATCTCCTGGCGACGCTTGGTGTTGAACCAGAGGTAGTGGGTGCGGGTGGGCATGGAGTTGAGAGTTGAGAGTTGAGAGTTGAGAGCTGAGAGTTGAGAGCTGAGATCTGAGAGCTGAGAGCTGAGAGCTGAGAGCTGAGAGCTATGAGCGGAGAGCTGAGAGCATTGCCATCCTTCAACTCCCAACTCTCAACTCTCAACTCTCAGCTGCCCCTCCAACCTCACCGCCTCATCCGTCCTCCCATCCCGGTACTTCACGATCACCGGGGCATAGACCGAGATGCCCCGTGCGGCGGCGACGGGATCAGAGGCAGGGCGGCTGCCGGGGACGACCACGGCGCCCGGTGGGATCTCAAGCGCCTGCTCGCCGTCCCGGCGCCAGGTGCGATTGCGAACGACATCCACCACCCGGGTGCTGCCGGAGAGCTGGACACCCGGCGCCAGCACGGCACCGCGCCGCACGATCGTTCCCTCATACACCCCGGCGTTGCCACCGACCATGACCTCGTCCTCGATGATGACCGGCAGCGCGCCCGCCGGCTCCAGCACGCCGCCGAGCTGCACCCCGGCTGAGAGATGCACCCCGCGCCCGACCTGGGCACAGCTGCCGACCAGCACATTGGAATCCACCATCGTACCCTCGCCGATCCATGCGCCGACATTGACGTACGACGGCGGCATGCAGATCACTCTCCGCCCAAGATGGGCGCCGGCCCGAATCGTGGTCCCGCCCGGCACCACCCGCACGCCATCCTCGGCGCGGATGCCGCGCACCGGCAACGTATCGAAGTCGGCAAAGCTGAAGGGGCCGGCTCCAGCTACGTTACAGAGTCGCCCGAGCCGAAATGCCAGCAGGATGCCGTCCTTGACCCACCGGTTGACGCGCCAGATGCCATCCGCGTCGCGCTCCGCGGCGCGCACCTGGCCGTGCTCCAGTGCGCGGAGCAGCTGCGAGACGGCCGACCGCGCCTCGCGCCGGCGCTCCGGTGCCAGGTCGCCAGCGCAGTCCGCGAGCTGTCTGCGCAGGGAATCGATGTCGGACTGGAGGGCAGGCATGTGCGGGCTCCGGGGATGATTACGGAGAGTGGCTTCATCTTGGTCGAGAGGTCAAGGGGGTCGAGGGGTCAAGAGCATCCTTCTCGACCGCTCGACCACCTCGACTCCTTGACCAGCTCTCCCAGCTGCACCGCTGCGCCCGCAGCGCCGCGCACCAGGTTATGGCCAAGGACGGCGAACTGCACGTCAAGCACGGCGCAATCGCGAATCCGTCCCACGGAGACTGCCATGCCTTCGCCCAGGGCACAATCCAGCCTTGGTTGCGGCCGGTCGAGCCGAGAGTGGAGCACCAGTGGACGTGAGGGGGTGCTCGGAAGCGCCCGCGCGATCGCGGGTGCGCGCCACTCGCTGAGCACCCGCCTGACATCCTCGGCCCGTGCGCGGTGCCGAATGCCCGCTGACACTGTCATGAGATGACCGTCAACAACGGGGACCCGGTTGGCGTGCACGGAGACGCGGATGCCGGCCGGCGTGATCCCGCGAGCATCAATGGTGCCCAGCAGCTTGTTCAGTTCCCGTGCGATCTTCTCCTCTTCGCCGTCAATGAAGGGAATCACGTTCCCGAGCAGGTCGAGGCTGGGCACTCCCGGATAGCCGGCGCCCGACGAGGCCTGCATCGTCGTGATCATGAGGCGCTCGAGTCCGAATGCCTGATGCAGTGGGGCGAGCGCCACGGCAAGCGCAGCGGTGACACAATTGGGATTGGTGACGATGGCTCCGGCCCAACGCTGCTGCTGGTGCTGCAGGAGTGCCAGATGCGCGGCATTCACCTCGGGGATGACCAGCGGGACGTCCGCGAGCATGCGGTGAGCGCTCGCGTTGGACACAACGGTAACGCCTGCTGCTGCGAGGCGCGGCTCGATATCAGCTGAGAGCCGGGAGCTGAGGGCTGAAAAGGCCAGCGGGACGTCAGTCGGCGGCGTGTCTTGTGTTACGAGTCCCGCGACCTCGCCGGGGATGGGGCCGGGCAGCCGCCATCGCACCACGTCCGCGTAGCGTTGGCCCGCGCTTGCGCTGCTCGCCACCAGCGCCACGGGCTGGAACCATGGATGCGAGGCGAGTCGTTGCACCAGCACCTGGCCGACGGCTCCAGTCGCACCCAAAATGGCCACCGGGACTCGGGTCCCGGGTCGCGGGTCTCGTGTCTCGCGACTCGCGGCTCCTGTCTCGCGACCTGTCACGCCGAGCATCGTACCTCCGCCGCGTCTTCGACGAATTCCCGATGCAGCGCCTCGAGCATCGCGATGCTCGCTTCCGGTGGAACGGTGAGCAGCAGGCGCCGCCGTGTGGCCGAGACGCGGAGCGGCAGCGCTTCCGCTGCAGTCATTGCAGCGCGCAGCCGTGCGTGCCGTTGTACGTGCGGGGCGCCGATCACCGTGAGCGCGTCGAGCGGCCCCCGCGGTCCGCCGCCAAGGCGGAATCCGGCCCACTCGATGTGCGTCCGCGCGGCGGGTTCGGCGTTGCGGGCCAGCACGATGGATATCCGTGCCCCGTTCACATGGCGGCGGATCATGAGTGAGGCTGTCCCATCGATCTCTCGCAGCGCCCGCCAGAGGCGGCGGAGCGCGGAATCGTCGGGCAATACCACGCACTCGATGCTCAACATCGCGACGTCGCGCCTGAGGACGATGGCAACCTGATCGGACGGTGTGCCGCCGACCAGCGTTCCCTGCGCCTCGTCCTGGAAATGGGCAAACCGCAGGGGGATATTGCCCTGCCGAGCGACCACTGCCGCGCGCGGGTGGCACACCCGGGCGCCGGCGCGGGCCAGGTCGACCAGAAACCGGTGACTCACGTGGGAAAGCGGGCGCGCGCCCGCACAGAGCTTGGGGTCGGCCGTGTGCAGTGAGGGGACATCCTTGAGCAGTTCGCATGCGCCGCCGAGGGCACCGGCAAGCGCCACGGCGGTGAGGTCGCTGCCACCGCGACCCAGCGTAGCAAGTCCACGTCGTCGCCGCGCCTGGAAGCCAGCGACCACGGGGATGGCACCCGCGGAAAGAATCTGCCTGATGCGACGGGGCTGGACTTGCCGCAAGCGCGCTGATGCCCAGTTGCCAGTGGCGACCAGCCCCGCCTCGCGGCCATCCAGGGCCACGGCCTTCCGGCCCAATGCTTCGATGGCGGCCGCCAGGAGCGCCGCACTCACGATTTCACCGGCCGCCACCGCGCGGTCGGCGGACCGGCTGGCGCGCCGGGCGCCGACCTCGCGCACCAGCTCCAGCAGGTGATCGGTGACACCCCGACGCGCACTCGCCACCACCACAATCGGTACGTCTTCGGCGCGCGCCACGATCCGTTCGGCGGCAGCACGTATGCGGGACGGTGAGGCCAGGGCCTCACCTCCATACTTGCGCACGATCACTGCGGTCATTGCGGTTTCTCCTGGTCGGCAAACAAAAAAGGCCCGGCGCACCGTTGGGTGGCCGGGCCGGAATTCATCGGAGCGAATGCGCTACTGCATCGTCCAGGTGCACGCCGGGCTCGGCCATCCTCGCAGGAGGTGGCACATGGGCATGGGCGTGTGATGCAGGGATGGCGTCATCTGCTGTCGCAAGTCATGGGTCAGGAGCCAAAAGAAAACGCTCCTCGGCCGCGTGGAGCACGAGGAGCGTTCACTCGGCGGTTTAGCTCTTTGTTTTCGCCCGGTGGGGCGCGGCGGGAACAAGTGGCCTTAAAGCGACCGCCGATACGACGCGAGAGTTTATGGGTCCCAGCTTCATGTGTCAAGGGGTCGCGGCCAGCTGACGGCAGATCCGGACGTACGCCTCGACGCCCGACTCCAACTCTTCCCTGCTGATTCGCTCGTCGAGGGTGTGAGCGACGCGAATGCTTCCCGGGCCCAGTTGGTAACGCTCACCCCATCCGGTGTGGAGCGGCAGGTCGCTCGCGAAACGGACCGCCGTCGTCTCCCAGCCATCCAGCCGCTCGCCCAGGTAGTAGGGCAGTTCGGCGGGGAAGGTGATCGTCACATCGGCGTCGGCGAACTCGAGAATCTGCCTACGCAGCTGCTCGGATGGTCCCACCGTCCGCACCAGCACTTCGGCGCTCGCATGCTCGGGAATCACGTTCGGCGCATTGCCGCCGGAGATCACGCCGATGTTGAGCGTCGCTGGCCCAAGCACGGGATCGAAGGGCAGCCGCATGTGGCGGAGCCGGTCCAGCACGGTGAGCAGCTTGAGCACCGCCGAGCGACCTTCCTCGGGGTAGGCGGAATGGGCTGGCTCCCCCCGCGCCTCGACCCGTACCAGCAGCGAGCCCTTCTGCGCGATGCAGAGCAGCCCTTCGGTGGGCTCGCCATTCACCAGGAAGCGGCCCTTGGGCTCGAGCGTCGCTGCGGCGCGGGCGCCATCGGAGCCGCGCTCCTCACCCACGACGAAGAGCAATCCCACCCGGCGCTCTCCCTCAGCGGCAAGCTGCTCGGCGGCGACAAGCATCGCGGCGGCCAGTCCCTTGGCATCACAGACCCCGCGGCCATGCAGCATGCCGCCCTCCTGGCGCCAGGGCACATACGGTGGCACACAATCGAGGTGGGTCGAGAGCACCACGACCGGCGGCTCACGGAAGGCGTAGAGATTGTCCCGGCCGTCGGAAACCGGCTGGCGCACAACGTCGTAGCCCGCCTTGTGCAGCAGGCCGTGCATGTATTCGACGACGCGCCCTTCCGAAAAGCTGGGCGACTCGATCTCCACCAGCGCACGGGTCAGTTGAACGACATCCATTACACTCGCACCACCCCTTCATCGGCCAGTCGTGCGGCGCGCTGGCCCTCTTCCACATTGACAAGGGTGAGCAGGCCTGCACCCACTACGAAGAACGAAATGATGGACAGGATCGCCAGGCGGCTCGATCCGGTGGCGGCGACCACCGCCCCGAAGACCAGCGGGCCGATGATGGCGCCGAACCGCTCGAAGACGGCGTAGAACCCGAAGAACTCCCCCGACTTGTGGCGCGGGACCATGCTCGCGAAGAGTGAGCGGCCGAGCGCCTGCGTGCCGCCCTGCACGGTGCCCACCAGGAAGGCGAGCAGGAAGAAGTGCAGCGTCGTGTGCATGAAGTAGCCGAGGATGCTGATCACCGCATACACGGCCAGCCCGATGAAGATGGCGCGCTTGGCGCCAATCCGTGACGCGAGCATGCCGAACAGGAACGCGAACGGGATGCCGACAAACTGCACCATCACGATCGCGGCAATCTGCGCGTTCTGTGGAATGCCGATCTCGGTGCCATAGACGGCGGCCATGCGGATGATGGTGTTGATGCCGTCACTGTAGATCAGCGACGCGACCAGCAGCAGGAAGGCGTAACGGAAGCCACGGAGCTCGCGCAGGGTCTCGGCCAGCCGGGTGATGCTGGCCCGAATGGCCGCGACCGTGCCGACCATCTCGTCCCTCTCCCGCGTCATGGGCGGCTCCGGCACCCGGCGGAAGAGCGGAATGGCGAAGAGCGCCCACCAGAGCGCGGTGGCGAGGAACGACAGCCGCGCGGGCAGGGTGCTCGACGTGCCCGGCGCGATGCCGATGAGCGCCGGCTTGAGGATGACGATCAGCGAGAGCAGCAGCATGATTCCGCCGCCGAGATAGCCCAGGGCGTAGCCGGCGCTGGAGACCCGATCCATCTCGTCGTCGCCCGCGATATGCGGCAGCAACGCGTCATAGAAGACGTAGGAGCCGTTGACGCCGACGTTGGCCATGGCAAAGAGGACCAGTCCGGCCAGCCAGTCGCCTTGCCGGACGAAGAAGAGCAGGCCCGTGGTCGTCACGCCGAGCGTGAGAAAGATGAAGAGGAAGCGCTTCTTCGACGCGCGGAAGTCGGCGATGGCCCCGAGGATTGGCGACAGCACGGCGATGACCGCAAGCGAGATGGTCGTCGCCGTCGCGTAATAGTAGGTGGCCTGGGTGCGTCCCAGGCCCTGACTGGCGACGGAGGCATAATAGATGGGGAAGACCGCCGTGACGATCACGGTCATGAACGCCGAATTGGCCCAGTCGTACATGGCCCAGGCGCGGAGCTCGGGGCGGTCGAGCCCCACGCGCGCGAGGAGAGGCGCACTTTGCCGCGTCCGCTCGCCACGGGCAGTCGTTTCCTCAGGTGGTTCAGGCATGAGGGCGCAATATGGGTTCAGATTGACAAGTGGGGAAGTTGCCCAGTCGCTCAGTGGGCGCTCGCGGTCGCGTCCCCGCCGGGCGCTGCCGCTCGCTCAGGCGGGCAAGGCCATAACCCGGGGCCGCCGCTCACTGACGCGCTCTCTGGTGACGCGACTCGCTCGCTCCACCCTGCCGAGCCGCCGAGCTCTCAGCTCTCGGCTTTCAGCTCTTCGCTCTCAGCTCCTTCCCCGGATCCTTCACGATCGACAACACCACCGACCCGGCCAGGATCAGCACGATGGCGCCGAGCGAGACCGCGATGTGCGGATGGAACCAGTACGACGCCAGCATCTTGAGGCCCACGAATACCAGCACCAGCGCCACGCCGTACTTGAGGTAATCGAACTTGTCGATCATGTCCTGCAGGACGAAGAACAGGGCCCGAAGGCCGATCACGGCGAAAATATTGGAGCTGTAGACCAGGAACGGATCCCGCGTCACCGCAAACACGGCTGGAATGGAATCCACGGCGAAGATGAGGTCGGTCCACTCGATGGTGATGAGCACCAGGAGGAGCGGCGTGGCCATCAGGCCGCCGGCTGTCCGGTGGAAGAACCTGGAGCCGACATAGCTGTCGCTCACCGGCAGCACCTTCCGGGCCCACCGGACCACCCGGTTGTCCTCTACATTCACCGTGGCGCCGCCGGCCCGGAACATCCTGATCCCGGTATAGACCAGGAACGCGCCGAAGACGTAGATGATCCATTCGAAGCGGGTGATGAGAAATGCACCGGCCACGATCATCGCGAGCCGCATGGCGATGGCGCCAAGGATCCCCCAATTGAGCACCTTGGGGCGTACCGCCTCCGGCACGTTGAAGAACTGGAAGATCAGCAGGAACACGAACAGGTTGTCGACGCTGAGGCTCAGTTCGATCACGTAGCCGGTGTAGTACTCCAGCGCCGAGACGCCGCCTTCGCGCCAGTAGATGAAGAGGCCGAACGCGAGTGCCAGGGCGATGACGGTGAGGCTCCACTTGAGTGCCTCACGGCCCGACGGCTTGTGGGACCGCCGGTTCACCACCGCGAGGTCGAAGAACAGCAGCGCGATGATCAGCGCCGTGAAGCCGATCCAGACGTACGGCCCGTGATGTCCCACTCAGCGGCCTCGCGCCTGGGCTTCGAGCCGCGCGATCCGCTCGGCGGTCGGCGGGTGCGTGCTGAACAGCCGGGCAAACCCGCCCCCGGTGGCGGCGAGTGGATTCACCTGCGCCAGCGGGGCGGCGGCCGGCGCCACCTTCATGGGAATCTGGCGGGAAAGGTTGTCGAGCCGGGCCAGTGCGTGCGCCAGCGGCAGCGGGTTGCCGGCAATCTCGGCGCCGACCCGATCGGCCTCGAACTCGCGCTGGCGCGAGACGGCGAACTGCATCAGCATCGCCGCGATCGGCGCCAGCATGATGAACACCAGCTGCAGCGCGGGATGCCCGCCCTCTCGGTCGTTCCCGCCGCCGAACATCAGCAGGTAGGGCAGGTAGGAGAGCGTGCCGGCGATGCCCGCGGCGATGGTGGTGGTGAGCATGTCATGGTTCTTCACGTGCGCGAGCTCATGGGCCAGCACGCCTTCGAGCTCCTGCGACGGCACGTGCTTGAGGATACCGCTCGTGACACACACGACCGCGTGCTCGGGATTCCGGCCAGTGGCAAAGGCGTTGGGCTGCTCGTGCGGCGCGATGGCCAGCACCGGCATTGGCAGGCCGGCGCGCTGGCGCAGCCGGTTCACCATGCGATACAGCTCCGGCGCCTCACTCTCCGAGACGACCCGGGCGCGATACATGCGCAGCACGATCTTGTCGGAGAAGAAGAACATCACGAAGTTCATGAGGCCGCCGAAAATGGCGGCCGCGATCAGGCCCTGGGCGCCGCCCAGGATCTGGCCCGCAATGAGAAAGAGGGCCAGCAATCCCGCCATCAGGATGAACGTCTTGGTATATCCGCCCATCGGTGTTGCTCCTTGTTCAGCTGCAAGCACGAAAAAGCGAGACCCTCGTCCCCCGGCGCCGGCAGCGGTGGACGAAGGTCTCGCTCTGAGTGCGGCGTTCCCGCCTCCCGGCCGGACCGTGTCCCGTTCGGGACAGTCCTGACGATCGGCCTTCCGCCCGGAGGCGGACGAGCTACTCCCCTTCGATGGGTGGAAATCTAGCCTTGGCCTGGGAGACCGGTCAATTGCTGGTCGAGGGGTCGAGAGGTCGAGAGGTCGAGGGGTCGAGAGGTCGAGGGGTCGAGGCTCGACCCCCTCCGGCGCGTCATTGCGAGGCCCGAACGGCCGGAGCAATCGGGTCGTCTGCATCCCGACCCGAGCTACCCGATTGCTGTGGGAGCGGCCTGCGGCCGCCCTATCGGGGCCGATGGCCCCTTCTCGCCATGACGACCCATGACCCGCGACCGCCTACACATGGCCCAGCCGCATCACCGCGCGCTCAAGATTCCCGCGCGCAGCGGCCTCGCACTCCTTCCGGAACACGGCGGTCTGGTAGATGAAGGGCCGGTCAAGAAACCCCTGGAGGACTTGCCGGCGTGCGGCCCGATACGCTGCCTCGGGAACGAAGGAGTACTCCAGGCGGATCGCCGTGTCATAGGCATCGAAGGCAATGGCGGGTGCCGCAAGAATCGCGAGGTCGGCATCCACCACGTATTCCCCATCCGGCGACGTGGCCGGCGCAGCGTGGCGCGTGTCGAGTACCATGGCGTGCACCCGTGCCGCCACCTCGACCGGGACGTGTGCCGCGAGCAGCTGCTCGGCCGCAAGGTCCGCGCTGCGGCGCTCGTTGTCCTGCTGTGCGGGAGCATACACCGCGTCATGATACCAGACGGCGAGCCTGGCTTCGGACGGGTGCTCGAGCGCCCCCACGTGCCGGTGCAATGCGTCGAGGACACGGGCGACATGGTGCAGTGTGTGATAATGCCGATGCGATTCGCCGTAACGCGCGGTGAGTTCGGTCAGCGCGGCCGAGCCATCGCCATCGGCGCCTGCTTCCCTCCAGGCGGCGGAGAAGTCCCCTGCCAGCTTCCCTAGAAAGGCGGCTTGTTCGTCCACGTGTCATCGTCCAGCCGGAGCGCGACGGCAATCGTGCCCGGGGGCGTTTCGTGCTGGCCTTCCGGGATCACCAGCAGGGCATTGGCCTTGATCATCGAGGTCAGGATCCCCGATCCCTGCGGTCCGGTGAGTCGCACCGATGGCAGGCCATCGCCTTCGCTGACGATGGCGCGAAGGAAGTGCTGCAGCCTGGGACGCAGCGTGATCGGCTCGGCCACACACACATCGATGCCGCGCCGGAACGGCAGCCTATGACCGCACATGCGGCGAATCGCGGGACGCCCGAAAAGCTCGAACGTCACCATGGTGCTCACCGGATTGCCGGGCAATCCGAGCCACGGGATTTCCCCCAGCATGCCGAATCCCACCGGCGCACCGGGCCGCATGCGCAGGCGCCAGAACTTGAGGTCGGTCCCGAGTGCATCCAGCACGGCGCGCAGGTGATCGTGTTCTCCCACGCTGATGCCGGCGCTGGTGATGAGCATGTCGCAATCGAGCGCCGGAGCGATGTGCGCGCGCAGGCTCGCTGGCGTATCGCGCGCAATCCCCAGGTTCACCGGCTCGCCGCCGGCCTGCCGGACCAGCGCCATGAGCGTGTGGGTATTGCTGCTCGCCACCTTGCGCCCTGAGAGGATTTCTTCCGGCTGGTCCACGTCGGCGATCTCGTCTCCGCCGCCGAGGATGGCGACGCGCGGCCGGCGGTAGACCAGCGGATGTGCCACGGCGAGCGACGCGAGCACGCCCAGCTCCGCCGGCCCGAGCGCATGCCCGGTGCGAAGCACCGTTGCGCCGGCCCGGATGTCCTCGCCTGCGGGTCGAAAGTTGATGCCGGCGTCTCGATCACTCGAGATCGTGACGACATCCGCTCCCTGGTCAGTGTCCTCCTGCCGGATCACGCCGTCGGCGCCAGCGGGAAGCGGCGCACCGGTGAAAATGCGGGCGCATTCACCCGGCTCGATGGCCCTCGTGGGAAACGCGCCGGCGGGAATCTGCTCCACGACGCGCAGCCGTACCGGATGCACGGCATTGGCACCCCGGACATCGTCAGCACGAGTCGCGTAGCCGTCCATCGCCGAGTTGGTGTAGTACGGAATGTTGACGGGGCTCACGATGTCCTGTGCCAGGACCGAGCCAAGCGCATCGTCGAGTGGGACGCGAAGCTCGGGCTGTGTCTCGATATGCCGCAGGATGAGCGTCGCGGCTTCGCGGGCGGAAAGCATGGTCTCGCTCACGGCTCGAGCTCCTGCGCGCCGGTCCAGGCCGCTTCGGCGGCACGCTGTGCCCACCCCGCGTCGGCCAGGTCGAAGACCGGGCAGGGCGCCCGCAGCGCCGCGTCATCCGTCGCCACGCCAAGCCAGAGCGAGGGGGTTTCGTGCGTCGTGAATAGCGGTGGCGAGGCGACGCCCGTTCGCCAGACCTCGATCCGGGGAAGGGAGCTTCTGGAAAAACCCTCGGCGAGCACGATATCGGCCTCACGCATGTACCGCCGCGCGAGCCCGACGGGATCATAGTCGTCGGCCACTCGCTCGAAGAGCACGCGATACTCCGGTGAGGCAATCAGCGTCCGCTCGGCACCGCCTTCGTGAAAATGGCGCCACGTGTCGGTCCCCTCGCGATCGACCAGCGCCGGATGGTGCCCGTGCTTCAGCGTCATGACCCGCCGCCCCATGCGGGCCAGCGCCTGGCAGAGCGCCACGGTCAGCGTGGTCTTGCCGGCGTTCTTCCGGCCTACGATGCAGAGGAGACGCGCTGCCACTGACGTTCCGCCTGGGCCAGGTCCTCGGCCGTGTTGATGTTGAAGAAGAGGAGCTCGGGGGCACCGGCACGCTCTACCACTGCCAGCGGCAGCACCGCGACAACGATGGCATCGTGGAATGCAATGGCGCGACGGTCGCCGCGCTCGAGAGCGCGACGGATGGCTGGCTCACAGGCGGGACCGTAGGCGGCGCACAGCGGCTCCACACCGCGCCGTCCCTCGCTGGCCGGCAGCACCGCATCAGTGCCGCTCACCAGCGCGTCGGCGAGCAGCCGTACCAGCGTCACATTGACGAACGGCATGTCCCAGGCAACCGCGACCACCGGCGCGGGGGCCCGCGCCACCGCGGCGTGGATCCCTCCCAGCGCACCATACCCGGGCAGCACATCGGTCTCGATCCTGAGGCCGGTATCCCACCGCACCGCACCCGGATCATTGGCGATCAGTACCGGCGGCTTGCCCAGCGCTTCACGCATGACGCCGGCAAGCCGGTCCACGACGCGTTCACCACCTACGACCTCAAGCCCCTTGGGCCGGCCGCCGAAGCGCGACGCGGCACCGCCGGCGAGGATGGCGCCCTTCACGAGATTCCGCGCATGGGTCATAGGCGGTGCATGGTCGACGGTCTACGGTCTACGGTCACCACAGATTTGCCTGACGCTGTCATTGCTTCACGTGCCCGACGAACTTGCTCCCGATAACGCGAAGACCGAAGACCGAAGACCGTTGACCGTCGACTCAGTACCGTCTCCCATGCCGCCGCTCCAGGACCACGTCGAAGCCGACCTCGATGGAAAGCAGGTGCTTGATTCGATGGTTGAGCATCGGTGGGTTGCCATCCTGAACGGTGGGGCCGGCTACCGTGGGGAGCCGCACCATGTTGTCCCGCACCTCCCAGCGAATCTGGTAGCTCGGCGCAAGCTGGGCCGTAAACCCGGCGCCCAGTCCGCCCGCGAGATAAAGCTTGGAGCCGCCTTCATCAGGAAAGATGTTGACTTCGACCCGCTCACTGCCCTCGCCCGCGCTATTGAACGTTCCGCTGGTCAGGATGGCGCTCCTGCTGGCCAGCACGAAGCCCAGACTGCCGCGCAGGTAGGGCGACACGGCTTTCCGGCTCGCGAAGCGGTACATCGCGCCGCCGGCGATCTGGACAGCCGAGGAAGCGGTTTCGGACTGGTCGATCGAGCTGCACGTTTCGGCGTTGCGCCCCGAGGAGGTGGCGAAGGTGCGCCCGCAGGTATCATCGAAACCCAGGCCGAGGAGGAACGCCTCACCGAAAAATCCGAGATGATCGTTGTGGAAATAGATGCCGCGTGCCCCGAGACTGAAGCTGTTGCGGATGCGGCGCGAGAGGGTGAGCGTGTCCGCCACGGTCTGGCCGGCGAGATTGTCGTAGAGTGGCTGTCCCCGCACCTGCCAGAGTGACTGGCCGCCGACGAATCCCGCCGAGACGTTGATGATGAGGCGCGCCTGATCGCGTGTCTGTCCCAGGGCGATGGTGGGCACGGACAGGGCGATTGCCAGCAGCAGGGCCGGACTCTTCATGGGGTTCCCGCCAGTCGATTGTGTTCCACGGCAAGACAGCGATTCTGCACCACGGGGATGTCGGCAGCCTCCAGCGCTTCAGCCGCAGCGTCATTGCGCACGCCTACCTGTAGCCAGACGACACGGGGACGAATGGCCACACATGGCGCGACCAGTGACGGGATCGCGTCCGAGCGACGGAAGACGTCCACGATGTCGACCGGTCCGGCGGCCGCCGCGTCCTCCAGCGATCGAAACACGCGTTGGCCCAGGGTCTCGTCATCGCGGGGATGAATCGGGGCAATCTGGTAGCCGTGCTTTTGCAGGTAGCGCGCGACGCTGTAGGCGGGCCGCCCGGGGTTGTCTCCCAGCCCGACGACGGCGATACGGCGCGCGTCGGCCAGGATCCGCCGCAGCTCCTCATCAGGCAGACTCATGCTGCTCCATGCGGATGCCAGCGCGGGGTGGCGCTCACGGCTCGTCCCACCAGTGTCATTCCCGAACGTCGCGCAATTTCCACCGCGAGCGTCGAGGGTACCGATGGGGTCGCCACCCAGGACAGGGCGGCGCGCGATGCCTTGAAGGCGAGCTCGGCGGAAATGCGTCCCGTCACCAGCAGGCCGAGCCCCGCGATCGGCTGGTTCGCAAGCAGCGCCGATCCGATGGCCTTGTCCACGGCATTGTGCCGGCCGATGTCCTCGGCGTGCGCAAAGAGCGAGCGCGAGTCGGTCAGCGCGGCCGCGTGGATCCCGCCAGTCTCCCGGTAGCGTTCGCCACGCTGAAAGAGCTCCTTGAAGCGCAGGCGCAGGACTTCGGCGGTCGGCGGATCCCCGCGCGACGGCTGCGGCGCCACGGTGGCGGGATCGGCGAGGAAAGTGGAGACCGCGCCGCACCCGGACGCGAGCACGGGACGGCGCTGTTCACCCAGCACCGCGTCGACCGATGCGGGAGCGACCGTCGCCCAGAACCCGAGGTCGCTGGCGCAGGGCCGAAGCTGCACGTCGGCGGCGGAGCGGATGTATCCCTCGCCATGCAGCCATCCCACCGCGAGTTCTTCCAGCAGGTCGGGGGTGCACATCCAGGTGACCGCGGGGCGCCCATTCACTTCCAGCCACACCGGGACTTCGTCCACCACGGCGTCGTCACCGAGGCGGCCGCCACGCTTCTCGGGGCGGAACGGTGCGTTCCCGCTGCTCACCGCTCACCACCGGATGAGATACCCGACCCCGACCTGCAGCCACGGTGTGAGTTCCCAGTCACTGAGGTCACCATCGGGCCGCACCGCGTTCGAGTCCTCGGTCCCGGGCTCCTCGACCGGCTCCGCCGCATAGCTGTTCGGATAGGTCAGCTTCCAGAAGGCGCCGCGCACTTCGGCACGCAACAGCAGGTGGCTGGTGACGAAAATCCGGGTGCCGATCGCCGGGGCGACATAGAACTTGTTGCCGAACCTGTAGCCACTCGTGTCGGCGGGTGTGTCGCTGGCGAACGCCATGCCGCCGCTCAGTGCCATGAAGGGCGCAAAGCCGTTCCAGGTCTTGCCGCCGGTGAGGTTCAGCTGAATCGTGAGATCGGCGAACGTCACCTTCTGGTCCACCGGCCCCGTAGTGCGGTTGGCCAGCTTCACGAACGGGTTCACGATCAGCCGGTCAAGCGTGCCATGGGCCACCGAGACACCCAGTTCCATGGTCTGGCTCGACCGCACATCGTAGCGGCCGCCGTAGAGCATCCCGTGATGAGGCCCGACGCCGAGCGGGCCACCGCCCCCACCGATGAATCCGACAAATGGCAGGATCGTGTGTCCGGGCAGGATGTCGTGGTACGGACTCTGGTCCGGCGGATGGCCCACCTGGGCTGAGGCCGTCGCTGCCGTCGCGGCGAGCAGGAACAACGAAACAGGAAGTGCGCGCATCAGCCCTCGCGAAGGTCGCGACCCGTCATTTCGGGGGATGGCTCGAGACCCATCAGGTGGAGGATGGTCGGTGCCACGTCGCCCAGCGCGCCGCCACTGCGGAGCCGTCCGGCGCCGCCGCGCACCGACACGAAGGGTACCGGGTTGGTGGTATGGGCGGTATGTGGCCCGCCGGTGCCGGGGTCGATCATCAGTTCGGCGTTGCCATGGTCCGCCGTGATGAAGAGCGACGCCCCCACCTTTTCAGCGCTCGCCAGGATCCGGCCCAGGCACGTATCGATCGTCTCGACCGCGGTGATGACGGCCGGCATGACCCCGGTGTGTCCCACCATGTCTGCATTGGCAAAGTTGCAGAGCACGAAGTCGTGCGTCTGCTGCTCCAGCGCGTGGCAGAGCGTGTCGGCGATCCCTGCCGCGCTCATCTCCGGCTGGAGATCGTACGTTGCCACCTTGGGCGACGGCACCAGGATCCGCTCCTCGCCCTTGTAGGGTGTCTCGTTGCCACCGTTGAAGAAGTACGTCACGTGGGGATACTTCTCGGTTTCGGCGGTGCGGAGCTGGGTGCGGCCATGGTCGGCGAGCACTTCCGCCATGATGCGTGCCATGCTGAAGGGCGGAAACGCCTGCGGAATGGGGAAGGCCTGGTTGTACTGCGTCATGGTGACGGCCACGAGGTCGGGGCGGTCCGGCACCGGGAAGCCGCTGAACCCCTCGATCATGAGCGCCGCGACAATCTGCCGCATCCGGTCACTGCGGAAATTGAAGCACAGCATCGCGTCGCCATCACGCATGGGACACGCGGCCTCGCCGTCGGGACCCTCCAGCACGATCGGCTTCACGAATTCATCGGTGATGCCCTGTTCGTAGCTGTCCTGGACCGCGCGCACGGCATCCGTCGCCATGCGGCCCTGGCCATTCACCAGCGCATCGTAGGCCAGCCGGGTGCGGTCCCACCGCTTGTCGCGATCCATGGCGTAGTAGCGACCGCAAAGCGAGGCGAGCACGGCCCGCGGCCCGGCGATGCGCCGCATCTCATCGAGCAGTCGCTGCACCACCTCGGCGCCGATGGCCGGCAGCGTGTCACGACCGTCGAGGAAGCCCTGGATGGCGATGCGGGGCGCGTCGAGCCGGACGCCCAGCTCGATGCAGGCCAGCAGGTGGGTGTCGAGGGCGTGCACGCCGCCCGGTCCCAGCAGGCCCACGAGGTGCAGGGTACCGCCAGTGCGGCGGAGATGGCCGCCAAGCGCGAGGAACGGCTCCAGCCGGAAGAAGCTGCCGTCCGCAATACTTTGCGAGATGCGGACGATATCCTGGGGCACCACACGGCCAGCGCCAAGATTGAGGTGTCCCACCTCGCTGTTGCCCATCTGGCCCGCGGGCAGCCCGACGGCGAGCCCACTCGCGTCCAGCAGCGTTCGCGGCGAGTTTTCCCAGAGCTGGTGCCACACGGGCGTGTGGGCGAGCTCGATGGCGTTGCCCTCGCGCTCGGGCCGGTAGCCCCAGCCATCAAGCACGATCAACGCCACAGGGGCCCGCGATTTGGACATGATTCTCCGGGGAATTACAATCACGAACGATGATCGACGCGCCGCAATCTAGTTTCGCACTCCGCCACCTACCAGCCTGCGCGCTGGCGCTGCTCCTGGGGGCCGCGCCACTTGCCGCCCAGGGCACGGCGCATGTGCGTGCCACCGACGTCCGCAAGGAGCCGAGCGGTACGCTGCTTGCCCGCACCACTGCCGCCACTGACCTCGCCGTCACGGGACGCCGGAGTGGCTGGCGACAGGTACGGCTCCGGGGGTGGGTTTCCAGCTCGCTGCTCAAGCGCGACTCGCGCGACGGCTTCGACGTGGTGGTGACCGCCGACAACGTTCGGCTTCGCTCGGCGCCATCCGGTACGGAGGTCGGGCAACTCGAGGAAGGGATGCTCCTCAACCGCCTTGAGACGCGCGGCAGCTGGTCTCGGGTGGAACGGACAGTCTGGGTGCCCGCGTCTGCCGTGGTGGCGGCGCCGAAGCAGGTGGCTCGTGAATCCACGCCGGCGGAGAAGGCCCAGGCCTATCAGCAGACGCCGGGAGGCGGACCGGTCACGACGACTTCCGCGCCTCCGAAGTCCACGGCACAGGAGCGTGGACGCCCGATGGCGGCGGCGCGGAATACGGCGCTGCTCACATCGCCGGACGCCGGCCAGTCCGGCACCTTGCGGGCCGGAGCGCCGGTTCGGGTGCTCAGCAGCGCCGGCTCCTGGTCGCGGGTGCAGCTGGAAGCGTGGGTCCGGACTGACGACCTGGTGCCGTCCGACAGCGCGGCACAAGGCGTCACCGCGGCCGAAGTGCGTGCCGACCCGGAACGGTTCGTGGGCAAGGAAGTCGAGTGGCGCGTCCAGTACATCTCGACCGCGAGCGCGGACGAGCTTCGGCCGGAGATGCCGCCGGGCCAGCCCTACATGCTCGCGCGCGGGCCGCTGCCAGAGCCGGGCTTCGTCTACGTGATGCTCTCCCGTGACGATTCCGCGAGAGTCGCTGCCTTGCCGGCGCTGGCCGAGCTCACGATCAGGGCCAAGGTTCGCGCGGCCCGAAGCCGGTTCCTCTCCACGCCGGTCGTCGAACTCCTCTCGATCATCGCCCCCGAAGCATCCCGCTGAACATGCACATGGTTGCCGCCCTGGGCGACGGTACCATGTCGGTGCCCCAGATCCTGCTGATGCTGGCAGGACTGCTGGCAGGGGCCAAGCTCTGTGGCGAACTCGCCGAGCGGGTGGGCCAGCCCGCGGTGCTCGGGGAGCTGCTGGCCGGCGTGTTTCTCGGACCGTCGGTGCTCGGCGTGGTGAATCCCGGCCTGCCGGTCGTGCACATCATGTCGGAGATTGGCGTCGTCATCCTGCTGTTCGAAATCGGGCTCGAGACCAACCTGAAGCGGCTCCTGTCGCTGGGCGGCACCGCAACCACCGTCGCGCTGGTCGGCGTGGCGCTGCCGTTCGGGCTGGGACTCGCGGCTGAACGCCTCCTTGGCCTGGGCCCACTGCCGGCGCTCGTCGCCGCCGCGGCACTCACGGCGACGTCGGTGGGAATCACGGCGCGGGTCCTCAACGACCTTGGCCGGCTGCAGGACGAGGAAAGCCAGGTCGTGCTGGGCGCGGCCGTGATCGACGATATCGTCGGACTCATCATCCTCGCGGTGGTAGCCCGCCTCGTTGCCGGTGAAGGCCTGTCGCTTGCCGGTGTTTCTGTTACCACGCTGACCGCCTTTGGCTTCGTGGCAGTCGCGCTCATCGCGGGCCGAGTCATCGTGCCGCCCGTCTTTCGCCTCCTCGGCCGCCTGGGCAGCGAGCAATCCCTCGGCATGATGGGACTGGTCGTCGCCTTTTTGCTGGCCACGCTCGCCGACGCCGTGGGATCGGCGCTGATCATCGGCGCGTTCACGGCTGGGCTGGTCTTCGCGCCCACCGCACATGCCAAGCCGATCGAGCGCAGCGTGGTGCGGCTGGGACATTTCTTTGTTCCCATTTTCTTTGTGGCAGTGGGTGCTGCGGTGGACGTCCGCAGCTTCCTCGATGGCCGGACGTTGCTTGTTGGCGGCGTGCTCATCGTGGCCGGAGTGGTCGGCAAAGTGGCGGCTGGATTCGCGCCCTTCTGGTTCCGGGGCCGGAAGCTGGTGGTGGGAGTCGGAATGGTCCCGCGAGGGGAAGTTGGACTGATCTTTGCGCAGACGGGACTGGCGGCCGGGGTGCTGGATGCGGCGCTGTTCAGCGCCGTGACGCTCATGGTGATAGTCACGACGCTCATTGCGCCGCCGGCGCTCAAGGCGCTGTTGGGGCCCGGGAGGCCGGCGCCGGGCACTCCCGGCGAGCTGGTGAGCGAGGCGTAGGGCGTGAGGTGTTCGGCCCAAGGCGGGTGGCGCCGGGGCACCATCGGCGCCACATTGAAGGATCAGGAGAAACCCATGAATGACCTGCTGAAGCAACGCATCCTGCGCGCGCTCGACACGCTGAGCGACGAACGCGCCTATCAGGTGCTGGATTATGTCGAGTTTCTCGAAAGCAAGTACGCCGAGCGCCAGCGGCCGACCGGCATCTTCGCGCGGCTCTCCGACGCGGTCGAGGACACCATGCGGGCCGGCAAGCTGCCGGTCAAGGCCATCAGCGGCACCATGGGCCTGGTGGATGGCGCGGCCAAGGTGATGAAGGGCCTCGCCGCCGCGGGCCAGGCGGTGGTGGATGAGGCGGTGAAGGTCGTGGATAGCGGGAGTGCGCCGTCGTTACCTGTAGAGACGCGAGACGCGAGACGCGAGACGCGGTAGGAGGGCGCGAGACGGGGCGTGCGCTGACTTCCGAGGCCCGCGTCCCGAGTCTCGAGTCCAAACCCTGATTCCCACCCTTCACCCAATTCCCTACATGACCAGCACCGTCGAAGCCCCGCCGCAGGAGGAGCGGTTCGTCCGCGGCATCGGCCCGCTCCAGGCCATCTCCCTGGTCGTGGGCACCATGATCGGTTCGGGCATCTTCATTGTCTCATCCGACATTGCCCGCCAGATGGATGGCTGGGGCCCGGGCGGACTGATGCTCGTCTGGGTTATCACCGGCATCATGACGCTCGCCGGAGCGCTTTCCTACACCGAACTTGCCGCCATGATGCCGAGGGCCGGCGGGCAGTACGTCTTCCTGCGCGATGGACTGACGCCGGCGCTCGGCTTCCTCTACGGCTGGACACTCTTCACCGTGGTACAGACCGGCACCATCGCCGCTGTGGCGGTGGCGTTCGCCAAGTATCTCGCCGTGCTGATCCCCTCCCTCACCGACACGGTCATGCTGCACCTCGGCACGCTGCACCTGCCGGGGGCGACGTCGGCCATCGAGATCGGGGTGACGCCGCAGCGGATCCTCGCGATCGTCAGTGTCGTCGTTCTCACCTGGATCAACGTGCGCGGCGTGCGGCTCGGCGCCGGAATCCAGTCGTTTCTCACCATTATCAAGGTGGGCGTGCTGGCGCTGCTGGTGGTGCTCGGCATTGCCATCTTCCGGAACGCCGACGTGATCGCCGCGAACTTCGGGAATTTCTGGGGCACGGGCCACTGGTCGCTCGCGATGGCGCCGGCGGTGGGCGCCGCCATGGTGGGTTCGCTCTTCTCCAGTGATTCCTGGAACAACGTGACCTTTGCGGCGGCCGAAGTCAGGAACCCCACCCGGAACCTGCCCCGCGCGCTCGCGCTCGGCACCATCCTGGTCACGCTGCTCTACATCCTGGCCAACCTGAGCTACCTGAGCGTGCTGCCATTCCACGGCGACCCCAACGGCACCACCACGCTGGCGCGCGGCATCCAGTACGCCTCGCAGGACCGGGTGGGCTCGGCGGCGATGGCGGCAATGTTCGGCTCGGTGGGTGCCGCGATCATGGCGATTGCCATCGTGATCTCGACGCTCGGCTGCAACGCCGGACTCGTGCTGGCGGGCCCGCGCGTGTTCTTCGCCATGGCTGAGGACAAGCTGTTCTTCCGGAAGGCGGGCATGCTGAACGAGCAGTATCGCACGCCGGCGTTCAGCCTCTGGACCCAGTGCCTCTGGGCCTCGGTGCTCTGTCTGAGCGGGACCTACAACCAGCTGCTGGACTATGTCATCTTTGCCCAGCTCATTTTCTACGCACTTACGATCATGGCGCTGTTCCGCCTGCGCCGGGTCCAGGCTGACCTGCCCCGGCCGGTCAAGGCGTTCGGCTATCCGGTGGTGCCGGGGCTCTACCTCGTCGCGCTGCTCTTTCTGGCCGTGGTCCTGCTGATCGAAAAGCCGCTCTATACGACGGCGGGCCTGGTCATCGTGGCGCTTGGCATTCCGGTCTATCTCATCTGGCGCCGGACAGCCGGCCGCGCTTGATTTCGGCGCGCCGGGCCTCTAGTGTTGGGGATGGAATCCATGTTTTCCGGCCCTCTCGCGGCCCCTCCGGGGCGCCGGGGGGCCGTCGCGCATCGAGTCGCCGCGACATGAGCCGGGTTCGTCCGACACCGGGGCTCACGTTCGACGACGTCCTGTTGCTGCCCAGGCACTCGACCGTCCATCCCAGGGACGTGTCCGTTGTCACCCGCCTGACCCGCAAGATCCCGCTCAACATTCCGCTCATCTCCGCCGCCATGGACACCGTCACCGAGGCTGACATGGCCATCGCCATGGCGCGCGCCGGCGGCATCGGTGTCATCCACAAGAACATGTCGGTGGAGCGGCAGGCGGCCGAGGTGGACCGCGTGAAGCGCAGCGAGAGCGGGATGATCCTGAACCCGATCACGCTGGGTCCGGAACGGCCGGTGCGGGAAGCGGCGGCGCTGATGCGCCGGTTCCGCATCTCCGGCGTGCCCATCGTGGACGGGAATGGCCGCCTGGTGGGCATCATCACCAATCGCGACCTTCAGTTCGAGCGCAATCTCGATCAGCCCATCAAGGAAGCGATGACGAAGGAACATCTCGTCACGGCACCGGTGGGCACGAGTCTCGAGGACGCCGAACGGATCCTGGCCAAGCACCGCATCGAGAAGCTGCCGGTGGTGGACCCGGACGGCGTGCTCAAGGGGCTGATCACCGTCAAGGACATCTTCAAGCGGCGTGACTTTCCCAACGCCAACAAGGACCAGCATGGCCGGCTCCGCGTCGCGGCGGCCGTGGGCGGTTCGCCGCGCGACAAGGCCCGGGCGGCGGCGCTGCTCGACGCCGGTGCGGATGTCATCGTCATCGATTCGGCCCACGGCCACAGTGAGGGCGTGCTCCAGACGCTGTCGCTCCTGCGCGACGCCTTCCCGGATGCCCAGCTCATTGCCGGCAACGTGGCCACCGAGGACGGCGCACGCGAACTGGTGCGTCGGGGAGCGGATGGGGTGAAGGTGGGCATCGGTCCCGGCAGCATCTGCACCACGCGTGTCGTGACCGGTGTTGGCGTTCCCCAGCTCACGGCCATCATGGACGCGCTGCGCGGCGCCGGTGACGTCCCCGTCATCGCCGACGGCGGCATCAAGTATTCGGGCGACGTCGTGAAGGCGCTCGCCTCCGGGGCATCGTCCGCCATGATGGGGTCCATGCTGGCGGGCACCGAGGAGAGCCCGGGCGAGAGCGTGCTGGCCGAGGGCCGCCGCTTCAAGATGATCCGCGGCATGGGCAGCCTTGCCGCCATGCAGGACGGCTCGGCCGATCGCTATTTCCAGGAAGGCGAGCTGGCACCCTCCAAGATGGTGCCGGAGGGAATCGAGGGCCGGGTGCCGTACAAGGGTCCCGTCGCCGACGTTCTCTTTCAGATGGTGGGTGGGCTCCGGAGCGGCATGGGCTACTGCGGCGTTGGCGACATCGAATCGCTGCGGCGCGACGTGGAGTTCGTGCAGATCACCTCGGCCGGCCTCCGCGAGTCGCACCCGCATGATGTAACGATCACGAGGGAAGCACCGAACTACAGCGCGTGAGGGTCCTCGGTCATCGGTCCTCACTCGTGATGTCACGCTGAGGCCGCGATGCGGCCGAAGCGGCGGAGCCTTACGTGGCTTTGGCCCCTTCGCTTCGCTCAGGGTGACAGATTTCCAGAACTCCGAAGACCGTTGACCGTCGACCAAGCTACCATCCAACCTGGAACCGCATGACCGACACCGCCCGGCCCCGTGATCAATGGGGCTCTCGTATCGGCCTGATTCTCGCCATGGCGGGCAATGCCGTGGGCCTGGGGAATTTTCTCCGCTTCCCCAACCAGCTTACACAGAATGGCGGCGGGACCTTCATGATCCCGTACTTCATCGCGTTCGTCCTCGTGGGCATCCCGCTCATGTGGATCGAGTGGGGTGTGGGGCGTCATGGCGGGCAATATGGCGAAGGATCCACCCCGGGCATGTTCGACCGGCTCTGGCACAACCCGGTCGCCAAGTATCTCGGTGTGCTGGGGCTGTTCCTGCCCCTCGTGGTCCTGATCTACTACTGCTACATCGAGTCATGGACGCTGGCGTGGACCTTTTTCTCGGTGACTGGAACCACGCGCGGCCTGGATCAGGCCGGCATGCGGCAATTCCTGGCCTCGTACCAGGACCTGTCCAACGGCACGGTGCACGGGTTCTGGACCCCGTTCCTCTTTTTCTTCATCACGATCTTCGTGAACTTCTGGGTGGTGAGCCGGGGCTTGAGCGCCGGCATCGAACGACTCGCCAAGATCGGCATGCCGATCCTCTTTCTCTTCGCCGCCATCCTGGTGATCCGGGTGCTCACCCTGGACGCACGGCCGGAGCTCGTGGATGGCATCGCGACAGGCCGGATGGTGGGACCGTGGCAGGGGCTCGACTGGATGTACAGCCCGGATTGGTCCGCGCTGCGCCGGCCGAGCGTCTGGCTGGCCGCCGCCGGTCAGATCTTCTTCACGCTTTCGGTGGGCACGGGCTCCCTGGTGGCCTACGCATCGTACCTGAAGAAGAAGGATGACATCGTACTCTCCGGGCTCGCCACCGCCGCCACCAACGAAACGGCCGAGGTGGTGCTTGGGGGATCACTGGCGATCCCGGCGATCGTCACCTTCTTCGGGGTCACCGGGGCCGTGGCCATTGCCAAGGGTGGTACCTTTGACCTTGGTTTCGTGGCCATGCCGCTGGTCTTCAACCAGCTGCCCGGCGGGGCGGTCATGACGATGCTGGCTGGCGTCATGTGGTTCGGCCTGCTCTTCTTCGCCGGCATCACCTCGTCCGTGGCCATGGCGACGCCGGTGCTGTCATTCCTGGAGGAGCATTTCGGCTGGAGCCGTCGTCGCTCGGCCTGGACCATGGGCTCGGTGGCGATGCTGCTGGGACTCTGTCATATCGTCTGGTACACCGGTGGCTTCCTGGCGGAATGGGACTACTGGGCAGGGACGTTCGGGCTCGTCGTCCTGGCGCTGGTGGAGACGATCCTCTTCATGTGGGTATTGGGGCCGGACAATGCCTGGCGCGAGCTGCATGAGGGTGCATCGATCCGGATCCCGCGCGTCTTCAAGTTCATCATGACGTACGTTACGCCGCTCTTCCTGCTGGTCATGATGGCGTGGTGGATCAAGCAGGAAGCGCTGCCGACGCTGTTCTACCATGGAGTGCCGGAGAGCCAGCATGCCACCAGGACCGCTTCCCGGCTGGTCATGATCGGGATCCTGGTGCTGCAGCTCTTCCTCATCAGGGCAGCCTGGCGTCGCAAGACGCTGCGCACGCCCACTGCCGGAGCGAACACATGAGCCTGGGCTCGCTGCTGTTCATGCTGACGGCGTGGATCTGTGTCCTCGGGCTGACCGTATGGTGCTTCGGGAAGCTGATGCAAACGCCGCAGGAGGAGAAGCTGCCGCCTCCGGGTACATCGTTGTAGGACTCGCGACAGAAGATCCCCCAATCACCTCTCAACCAGCGAGCTCGCGCATGGGTCTCTGGGCCACGAAGTCCATTTCCGTCCTGAGGGCGGAAGCGGAGGAAACCGGGGAGCGGTCATTGAACCGCAGTCTCGGCGCACTCAACCTCACCACGCTCGGCATCGGCGCCATCATCGGCGCCGGCATCTTCGTCCTCACGGGCGTGGCCGCTGCGCTCTACGCCGGCCCCGCTGTCTGGCTCTCCTTCGTCGCCGCCGGCCTCGCCTGCGGCTTCGCCGGACTCTGCTATGCCGAGATGGCGAGCGCCGTGCCCGTGGCGGGAAGCGCCTACACGTATTCCTATGCCACGATGGGCGAGTTTGTCGCCTGGATCATCGGCTGGGACCTGATCCTCGAATACGCGCTCGGCGCGGCCACGGTGGGCGTGGGGTGGTCCGGATACTTCAGGAGCCTGCTCGAGTTCCTCGGCCTCCATCTCCCCGACCACTTTGCCATGGCGCCGCTGTCCTTCTGCACGGCGTCCGAGGTCGCGGACAAGCTGGCGGGCTGCGTCCACACCGGATTCGGGACGACCGGCGCGGTGCTCAACATCCCCGCCATGGCGGTGGTGCTCCTGGCGACGATTGTGCTGACGATCGGCATCGAGGAAAGCGCCAAGGTCAACAACATCATCGTGATCCTGAAGCTCGCCGTGGTGGTGATGTTCGTCATCTTCGGCGTGCGGTACGTAAATCCCGACAACTGGAAGCCGTTCATTCCGGAGAACCTGGGAAGCTTCGGCGCGTATGGCGTCTCCGGCATCTTCCGTGGCGCGGGGCTCGTGTTCTTCGCCTACATCGGTTTCGATGCGGTCAGTACGGCGGCACAGGAAGCCAAGAATCCGCAGAAGGACATGCCCATCGGCATCCTTGCCTCACTGGCCATCTGCACCCTGCTGTACATCCTCGTCTCACTCGTCCTGACCGGCGTCGTCAAGTACACCGAACTCAACGTGCCGCATCCGGTGGCGTACGCGGTCGAGGCGGTCCCCGGGCTCAAGTGGCTCACGCCGTTCATCACGCTGGGTGCCGTGCTCGGTCTCGGCTCGGTGGTGCTCGTCATGCTCCTGGGCCAGTCCCGTGTGTTCTACTCGATGTCGCGTGATGGGCTCATGGGACGCTGGGCGGGGAAGGTGCACCCGAAGTTCCGGACGCCCTATCTCTCAACCATCTGGGTGGGCCTCATCGTCGCCGTCATCGCCGGTATCTTCCCGATCCAGATCCTGGGCGAGATGGTGAACATCGGTACCCTGCTGGCCTTCGTGCTGGTCTGCGCCGGTGTCTGGATCCTGCGCTCCAAGCGACCCGATCTCGAGCGCCCCTTCCGCACCCCGTGGGTGCCGGTGGTGCCGATCCTCGGCATCCTTTCGTGCTTCGGCCTGATGGCCACGCTGCCGGGCGCCACCTGGGAGCGGCTCGGCGTCTGGCTCGTGATCGGGCTGGTGATCTACTTCTTCTACAGCCGGCACAACAGCGTGCTGCAGAAGGAGCGCGAGGGAGGGAAGTAAGGGCTGGCGTCAACGGTCAACGGTCAACGGTCGAGAGTAGACTGTAGACCGTTGACCGTCGACCACTCTCCTCCTGCCTGATCCCCCCTTACATTCCCCCCATGCCTCGCACTCTCACCGCGGAGAAATCCGCCGCGGCTCGCGACCTGGCCAGCGCCCTCAAGCCCGGCATGCGTGTCTGTCTCACCACCCATGTCAATCCCGACGGGGACGGCCTGGGCAGCGAGATCGCCCTGCTGCACCTCCTGCGGGCGCAGGGCGTTGCTTGCTGCATCACCAATCCCACACCCACGCCGCCGAGATTCGATTTCCTCCTGGCGGAAATCCCGGGCGCAGATCACACCGCGGAAGCGATCAAGGAAATCCGCCGCGCCGACCTGATCGTCGTGCTGGATATCTCCGATCTCGGGCGGCTCGGCATGCTGGCCGAAGCGGTGCGCACTCGCGGCGTGCCGGTGGCGTGCATCGATCATCACGTGGGGTTGGGGGTGCTGCCCGACGGACCGCGCTACGTGGATCCCGATGCGTCGGCCACCGGCGAGCTGGTGTTCGAGATCGCGGTGGCCAACGACTGGCCGCTGACGGCGCCGATCGCCCGCGCGCTCTACGTCGCCCTGCTCACGGACACCGGCGGTTTCCGCTTCAGCAACACCAAGCCGCACACCCTGCGCATTGCCGCCGACTTGCTGGAGACGGGCGTGGATCCGGAACAGATCTACCTCGACGTCTATGCCAGCGCGCCGGCCGGGCGTCCCCGGCTCTTTGCGGAAGCACTCCAGACGCTGGTGGTCGAGCCGGAACACCGCCTGTCCTGGATTACCGTCCCGCCGGGCGCGCTGGAGCGGCACGGCGTCTCCTCGGATGACCTCGACGGAGTGGTGGAGTTTGCCCGGAGCATCGAGGGCGTCCGAATGGCGCTGCTCTTCCGCGAGGTGTCGCAGGGCCGGGTCAAGATTTCGCTGCGCTCGGTGGGCGGCGTGGACGTGGCGGCATTCGCGCGGCGCTATGGCGGGGGAGGGCACATGAAGGCAGCGGGCCTCGCCATGGCCGGCTCGCTGGGAGAGGTCCAGTCCACGATCCTCGCCGCCGCACGCGACTATATTTCAGGGACATGAACGAAGACCTGATGACGCGCATCGAGCGCACGATTGACACGCTGCGGCCCTATATCGCATCGCATCGCGGCAGCGTCGAAGTGATCGATTTCGACGTGGCCGACGGCATTCTGCTGGTTCGCATGGGTGGCCACTGCCAGGGCTGTGCGGCCAGCACGGTGACCCTCAAGCAGGGCCTCGAACATCGCCTCCGTCAGATGGTGCCCGAAGTGCGCCACGTGGAGGCGGTGTGAGCGAGCCGCTCGAAGCCCGGGTTGTGGCCGCGCTTGCCCGCATTCGCAACGAGCGGCTGGAGAACGACGTCCTCTCGGCTGGCATGGTGCGGAATCTTTCGGTGAGCGATGACGGGAAGGTCGCCTTCACCTTCCTGCTGGCCAACGAGGACAAGGGCACGCTGGTGCGGCAGGTGCGCCGGGCCGTGGAGATGGTGGACGGCGTGACCGAGGTCAAGATCCAGGTCACGAATCCGGCGCCCGCGCGCGCGTCGCACGGCCCGCCCGGCACTGAGCCGGCCACGCCCGCGCCACAGCGGCGAGAAGACCTGGGCACCGTCATCGCGATCTCGAGCGGCAAGGGCGGAGTGGGGAAGTCCACCGTGGCCGCCAACCTTGCGGTGGCGCTGGCGCAGGCTGGACATCGCGTGGGCGTCATGGACGCCGACATCTACGGCCCCAACATGCCGCGAATGTTCGGGGTGCATGAAAAGCCGATGGTCCATCCCGACACCCGCAAGATCATCCCGCTCGAGGCCCACGGCGTGAAGCTCATGTCGCTGGGCTTCCTGGTGGAGCGGGACGCACCCGCCATCTGGCGCGGCCCCATCATCATGAAGGTCATCCAGCAATTCCTGCAGGACGTGGCCTGGGGCGAGCTCGACTATTTCGTCGTGGATCTTCCGCCCGGCACTGGCGATGCCCAGTTGTCGCTAGTGCAAGCTACGCAGGTCTCCGGAGCGGTCATTGTCACGACCCCGCAGGAGATGGCGGTGGGCGACGCGCTCCGGGGTGCCAGGATGTTCGAGCGGGTGGGCGTGCCGGTGCTCGGCGTGGTCGAGAACATGAGCGCGTTCACCGATCCGGAAACTGGGCGGCGCTGGGAGCTGTTCTCGTCGGGCGGCGGCCTGCGTCTCGCCGAGGAGCTGGGGGTGCCTCTGCTGGGCAGCGTGCCGCTCCAGCCGGGTCTTGCCGACGAAGCGGACCACGGCACGCCGGTGCTCGTCGGCGCGCCCGATTCCCCCGCGGCCGCGGCACTCGCCGATATTGCGGAGACTGTGGTCCGCGCCGCCGCGTCGTCCAGCTTCTCCCTGCCAGTCATCAACAGCTGACTTCCGGGCGCATGCCCACCATCGTCACGCTGCTCACGGACTTCGGCACCGCCGATTCGTACGTGGCGGAAATGAAGGGCGTCATCCTCTCCATGGCGTCCGGCGCGGTGCTCGTGGACATATCGCACGCAATCGCGCCGGGTGACATGCGCGCCGCCGCCTACGTCCTGGACCGGGCCTGGCGCACCTTTCCCACGGGATCGGTACATCTCTCGGTGGTCGATCCGGGTGTCGGCACCACCCGCGCCGCGCTGGCGCTGGCCATCGGTGGCCACTTCTTCATCGGGCCCGACAACGGGCTCTTTTCGTTCGTGATGCGGGACGCGCCGGTGCGCGCCGTGGTCCTCGCCGAGCCCGACTGGGCCGCGCCGACCTTTCACGGACGCGACCTGTTCGCGCCTGCCGCCGCACGCCTCGCGTCGGGCGCTGCGCTGGACGAGCTCGGCCCTCCCTTTGCCGGCATCCCCGAGCGGCTTGCAACCCGGGAGCCGTACCACGAGGGCAAGGTGCTGATCGGCGAGGTGATCTACGTGGACCGCTTTGGCACCCTGGTCACCAACTTCACGCCGGACAACATGCCGGACTACGCCTCGCTCGAGGTGGAAGGGGCCGAGGTCGGCGGGCTCCGCCGCACATTCGGCGACGTGGCAACGGGCGTCCTGCTGGCCTATGTGGGCTCCGACGGGCACATTGAAATTGCCGTCCGCGACGGCTCGGCGGCCCGGCGGCTGGGGATCGGAGTGGGCGGACGGGTGAGGGCAAGGCTGGGATGACAGGACGGGCAGAATGGGCGAGGCGGAGCTAGCCCGACATCACCTGCCCATCCCGCCCGTCTGGCCCATCCTGCCCATCCATCGACGCCACCGCCCTCCGATACGCCTCCCGCACATTTCTCACCGCCCGGCGGAAGAACTTGAACAGTGTCCGGATGACCAGCGCGGCGATGATCACGAGCACCACAACAATGGCAGCCGTCAGGATGGGATGCTGGGCGGCCATCCAGCTCAGGAATACCGCGACGGCATCTTCCCCAATGCTCAGCAGCCAGTTGGAGAACGGCTCGGGGCTGGTGTTGGCGGCGGCGCGTGCCGACGCCTTGGCACCGTGTGACGTGAGCGCCACGCTGCCCGCCAGCAAGGCCGCACCGATCTTCCACACTTCCGGGACCGATCCAAATGCGGACCAGGCAATGAGTGCCGCCGCCGGCGGACGGATGAACGTATGGACCGCGTCCCACGCGCTGTCCACCAGCGGAATCTTGTCGGCGATGAATTCGATGACGAACAGCGTGAGGGCAACCCCGATGATGACGGGATTGGAAAGGACGTGGAGCGACGGCGGCAGCTGCACCAGGCCGAAGCGCTCGAACAACCCTGCCGCCGCCACCGTGGCGTAGAGGTTGAGCCCCGAGGCGAAGGATGTTCCGAGCGCGAAGCCGAGGGTTTGCAGGGGGCTCATGCTTGGGCTCCGTGTTGTTGAGAGTTAAGAGTTGAGAGTTGAGAGTTCAGTGGCGCTGGAGGGCGGAAAATCCCGGCTGCGTGCCTTGACTCTTAACTCTCAACTCTCAACTAGCTCTAGACTATCTCACCCATTCCACCCTCACCCCGCCCAGCGCTGTCTCCAGGTTCAGGTCCACGTGGCGGCGCGCTGAAGCATACCCTGGCGACAACAGGATATCACCGTTCCTGGTCCAGCCCTCCGACGGAAAACTCGAGAGGAACCGCTCCGAGCGCACGCGGACCCCAAGCGACCGCGGAATGCGCAGCAGGAGAGTTCCCACCGTCATCCTGACCGACACGGTGCTTGGCTGTCCCCATATCCCCCGAAGGTCGAGCGTGGTCTGGCCCATCCCTCCCGAGATGCTGACGGCGGCGCACCGGCTGTTGCCAAGGCGATCGAGTGTCAGCTCCGCCGCACCCGCTTCGATCGTCATGGTGGAGCAGCGTATGCGATTGGGCTGGCTGAAGGAGACAGTGGCGCGGGTGGCGCCGGATTCCAGGCGGAAATCGCTCAGGCGGAGCCCGCCAAGCTCCAGTCGCGCATTGGCGGCGCCAAGGTTGGCCGCGAGGGACACCAGCACCGCCGGATTCAGCAGTACCGTAGCGGTCTGGGTCAGCTGTGTCCGGGAAGCAACCCGGAGGCCCGACTTGCCCGTGTTCTCGATGCCGAGCGCCAGTGAGCCGTCTCCGGCATCAAAGCGGCTGACCGGGGTAAAGCGCTCCGGGTCGTAGCGGAGCTGCATGGCATAGAGGACGTCGGGCGAGCCGGCGCTGACGCTGATGGTCCCGGCTGCAAACGCCAGGTGCGCAGCGACTCGCCCTTCGCCATGCCGCTGCCGGGACACGGCGTAGTCCCGCATCTCCTGCGCAGCGAGGAGGGGCACGCCCGCCACAGTGAGGGCGAGCGCAAGGAGCGCCGCCTTCATCGCTGCCGCGGCGGCGCTGGCGTGCCCGGCCGACGTGCCGCCGGAACACCAAAGCGCGGCGTGGCCCAGAGATATTCGTCGGTGAGCGCCTCGGGTGGAATGATGCGCCCCGCAAAATTTTCCCGCACTCCCGCGCGCGACAGCATGGCGGCGCCAAGTCCGGTCGTGGCGAGCAGCCAGGTGAGCAGGACTGCGGCGCCTCGCACGACGCTGCCAGCTACCGGCACCCATCCCACGAGCGCCCAGGCGAGCCACAACGCCGCGGTAACGGCGAGTCCCATCATGACAAACCGGGCACTGCCGGGACTTCCCAGCATGACACCCGCCGCCTGTCGCCGCCGGGTCCAGGTTTCCCCCATCGCGTGTGCCATGGCAAGGAACCCGCCCACCACACCCACGATGACGAGCAGCGCGTAGACGATCACCGCGAATGGCAGCAGCAGGATGCCCGCCACGCTCAGCACCAGGCCCACGACCAGCATGCCGAACGTCGGCAGCAGCAGGATCTGCCCGATGAGTCCGGTGATGAAGGCCCGGCCAAAATTGTGGGAGGTGGTGTCGGAGACGATCTGGAGATGCTGTTGGGCAAAGACGGAAAGTGCCCAGCCAAGGCAGGCGAGCGCGAGGAAGACGCCGATGACTCCGACCAGCCGGCTGAACGTCAGCGACAGCGCAGAGCGAGGAGCAGCCGCTGTCTGTGCCGTCACCGGCGCGGCCGCGAGCATTCGCGACTCCCCCTGGATCTCGCCGCCCGAATTCTGCACCCGCCCATGCACGGCGAGCACGTCACCCGCGACGATGGCGCCGGGATGCAGGACGACATCGCCGTCGTAGGTCACCAGGTTGCCGTCGAGCCGCCCATAGATATCGGCGTCACCACGCAGCACCAGCAGGTGCCCCGCGAGCGACTGCTCTGATCCCACACTGTACGATCCGAGCCGCGCGGTCCCGCCTGGAATGGTGACCCGGACGGCCGTGTCGGCGAGAGTGCTGAGGCGGCCAAGCTCACGCTCCAGGTCCAGCGGGCGCGAGAGATCGGATAGGTCGATGGCGGGACCATTGGCACCCGCCGCCGGAATGGCGATCGGATGTTCGACCTGTCGCCGCGCGGGGATCGAATCATCCTGGGCGACGCCACGAATCTGCTGCAGGAAGCTCCAGATGTCCGACGCAACACTGCCCACGCTTTCCGGCCTTGACTCGGCGTGCAGCGACAGCGCGGGGAGGAACAGGAGGAGCAGCGCGCCGGGGACCGCCTCAAGCGCCCGCATGCGCCGCTCCCTCCGTCGGCGACGGGAACGCCATCAACCGTCGCAGCGCCATGAGCCCGACCGCGTACAGCAGCATGATGCAGGCCGAGACGGCGGCGAGCCGGACCGGAGCGCCGAAGGCGCGACGGGCAGCGTCGAACCACGGCTGTTCGGTGACATTGGCGAAGGTGCCGCGCACTGCGACCCAGAACCACTGGGTCGCTTCGCCGCCAAGCCAGGTTCCTGCCGATGTGAGCAGCTCGCGATTGAGCGATGTCCAGATGATGCTTGCCGCCATCGCCCCCACCAGCATGATGGCCACCGACGCCGCGAGCGCCCGGCTCCGGCCGGTTTCGAGCACGCGCCGCCGCGCCGTGGCCATGGACCGCATGGCGAATGGATCGGGTACTGCAACCTGGAACATGACCTGGTCGGCAAAATCTTCACTCGGCGAGAAATGCGGCAGCGCGTCGAGCGACGCCACGACCGCGCGCTGCTGGGCCATCAGCAGGGCGCACTCCGCGCAATCGATCATGTGCCCGAGCAGCGACGGATCGGCACCGTCCCGGAGGAGGGCGTCGATGTCGTCGGGCGTGAGGTGCTGCCGGGGCCGGGTCATAAGTGTGCCCTCCTACGGAGCGTCAAAAGGGAATGTTTCATTCGCGAAGATGGCCCAGCGACTCCCGCAATTCATTGCGGGCGCGGTGGATGTAGGTCTTGACCGTGCCGAGGGGAAGGTCGAGGATCTCGGCGATTTCTTCATAGGGCCGTCCCTCGACATGGCGAAGCAGGATGCAGGCGCGATATTCCGGACGCAGGGCGCCAATGGCGGCCTCGATCTGCCCGCCCAGTTCCTTGGCCTCGACGGTATCGAGCGGCGTCTCCTGCCGCGCGCCGATCTGGAGCGCTGTAGCCTCGATTGCTTCGGGCGTGGCGGCGTGCGGCGAGCCCTCGAGCGAGAGCGTGTTGAGTTCACGCCGCCGCAGGTGATCGATGGCGGTGTTGTTGGCGATCTTGAAAATCCAGGACGAAAACTTGAACTCCGGGCGGTACGATTCGAGCGCGTTGAGCGCCTTGACGAACGTTTCCTGGGAGAGATCTTCGCTCAGCTCCCGGTCACGCACCATGCGGAAGATGAGCGAGAAGATGGGCCGTTCATAGCGGCGCAACAGCTCGCGATAAGCGGCTTCGGAACCCGAACGCGCGAGCGCGACCACCTCCTGGTCGGTGAGCGCCTGGATTCCCTGCGGCGCAGTCACCGGAGGCGGTCCGTGCTTGCGGTGCAGCTTCGGTGCGGGCTACATTCTGCGCCTATGTTCGCCTCAGATCGAGAGTTACCAGTCGCCGGCGGTCCCGACAAGAGAAAGTATGTGCGGGAGATGTTTGGCGCCATTGCCCCGACCTATGACCGGCTCAATCGGATCATCAGTCTGCGGCTCGATCTGCGCTGGCGCCGCGCGGCGCTTGGGATGCTCGACTGGGAGCGGGCGCCCGAAGGTACGTTCCTCGATCTTTGCGCGGGAACCCTCGACTTCGCGGCCGCGCTTGCACGCGAACGGGGATTCCGAGGGCGTATCGTCGGGGCGGATTTTGCGCTTCCCATGCTCCAGCACGGGCGCGGCAAGACGACACGCGCGGTGCCAGTCAACGCGGACGCGCTGCAACTCCCGTTTCCGGATGCCAGCTTTGATGGAGCCATGGTGGGCTGGGGCGTACGCAATCTTGCCGATCTCGATGCGGGCTTCCGGGAAGCGGCACGGGTGCTCAAGCCTGGCGCCCGGCTCGTGGTCCTGGAGATGAGCACGCCGCCCTCGCAGCCATTTCGTGGCGTGTACCTCGCCTATTTCGAGCATGTGCTCCCCCGGATCGGCCGGCTGGTGTCGAGGCACAGCGACGCGTATGACTGGCTGCCCGAATCGACGCGTGCCTTTCCCGATCCCGACGCGCTGGCTCGGCGGATGACCGCTGCCGGATTCACCGACGTGCGTTATCGCCGGTTCATGGGCGGCGTGACGGTGGCGCATGCAGGAGTTAAGAGTTGAGAGTTGAGAGCCGTGCGGCCTTGGCGATGGCCTCTGCTCCTTACGATCAGCCCTCAACTCTTAACTCTCAACTCTCAACTCTCAACTCTCCATGGCCCTGGAAACCCTTGCTGCCTTCCTGACCGCCGTCGAGCGCGCCGGCGAGCTGGTGCGCATCAGCCAGCCGGTCCGTGCACGGCTCGAGATCGCCGAGATCGCTGACCGGTGCATGAAGGCTGCAGGCGGCGGGCCGGCACTGCTGTTCGAGCACGTGATTCTCGATGATGGGAGCCGGAGCGAGTTTCCGGTGGCCATCAATCTCTACGGCTCGATGACGCGGATGGCGCTGGCCCTGGGTGTCGAGCGGCTCGACGACATTGGCGACCGCATCAGCGAGATGCTGGAACTCAAGGTTCCTGAAGGCTTGTTCGGGAAGCTTGCCATGCTGCCGCGCCTCGCTGAGATGGCCAAGTTCCCGCCCAGGGTAAAGGGGGGAAAGCCACCCTGCCAGGACATGGTGGCTCGTGGCGACGACATCGATCTCGACGCCCTGCCATTCCTCACCACCTGGCCCGGCGACGGCGGGCGCTACATCACGCTCCCGATGGTGATCACCCAGGATCCGGTGCGCGGGACCCGGAATGTCGGGATGTACCGCGTGCAGGTGCTGGGCCGCGATACGCTGGCCATGCACTGGCAGCGTCACAAGGTGGGCGCCGCCCACTGGCGGGCAATGGCCGAGCGGGGTGAGCGGATGCCGGTGGTCATCGCGCTGGGCGGTGATCCGGCCAGCATCTATTCGGCGTCGGCGCCGCTACCGCCCAGCATCGACGAGTTTCTCTTCGCCGGGTTCATTCGCAGGAGTCCGGTGGAGCTGGCCCGTGCGGTCACCTGCGAGCTGGATGTGCCGGCCGAAGCGGACTTCGTGATCGAGGGGTACATCGACCCGTCGGAAGAACTGGTGCTGGAAGGGCCTTTCGGCGACCATACCGGCTTCTACTCGCTCGCGGACTTTTATCCCAAGGTGCACGTCACCGCGGTGACCCGGCGGCGCAACCCCGTCTACGCGGCGACGCTGGTCGGTCGCCCGCCGATGGAAGATTACTACCTGGGCCACGCCACGGAGCGGATCTTCCTTCCGCTGCTCAAGCTCACGGTGCCCGAGATCGTGGATTATCACATGCCGGCCGCCGGCATCTTTCACAATCTCGTCTTTGTCTCGATCGACAAGCAGTACCCCGGCCAGGCCTACAAGGTGATGCACGCCCTCTGGGGCCAGGGACTCATGGCACTGGCCAAGGTGCTGGTGGTGGTGGACAAGCACGTCAACGTGCAGGATCCCGACGAAGCCTGGTGGGTGGCGCTCAACAACATCGATCCGGAACGCGATGTGACCTTCACCCGCGGACCGGTGGACGTGCTCGATCACGCATCCAAGCACTTCACCTTCGGCAGCAAGATGGGGATCGATGCCACGCGGAAGTGGTCCGAAGAGGGCTTTACCCGCGAATGGCCCGACCTCATCACGATGGATGAGGAAACGAAGAAGCGGGTGGATGCAATGATGCCCGGGCTGGGGTTGGATAGATGGATGTCGAGAGATCGCGAGGTCGAGGGGTCAAGAGGTCGAGCGGTCGAGGGGGCGAGAGGTCGAGAGGTCGAGCGATGACTGACGACGCCCAGCGCATAGCGCATAGCGCACAGCGTCCAGCGCGAGAGGGCCAGACCTTCGACGGCCGCTCGCTCCCCGTCCGTTTCATCAATTTCGTGAAACTGCCCCATACGCTCTTTGCCCTGCCGTTTGCGCTGCTCGGCGTGCTTGCCGCGGCGGCGGTGGCCCCGGTCGGCGTGCGGAGCGTGGTGCTGGTCATCGTTGCGTTCAGCAGCGCGCGCTGGGTGGCCATGGGTTTCAATCGCATTGCGGATCGCGCCTACGACGCCCGGAACCCGCGGACAAGGGCGCGCGAGCTGCCAAGTGGCGCGCTCAGCCTGCGCCAGGCCTGGGCATCGGTCCTGGTCGCCGGAATCATCTTCGTCGCGGCTGCCGGATTGCTCAATCCGCTCTGTGCGCTTCTGGCGCCAGTCGCACTCGGGTGGATCGTACTGTACAGCCTCAGCAAGCGCTTCACATGGTGGCCCCATCTCTGGCTGGGGCTGAGCCTCGCCATGGCGCCGGTCGGCGGATATCTCGCGATCACCGGGGCGTGGAGCGAGCCGGGATGGCTGCTTCTGGCCATCACGCTCGCCGTCGCAACCTGGGTGGCGGGCTTCGACATCTTCTACGCCCTGCCCGATGCGGCATTCGACGCGCAGGAGGGCCTGCACAGCGCCGTGGTGCGGCTGGGAGAACGGCGTGCCATCCTGGCGGCGAAACTGCTGCACGGGCTCACCATTCCGTTGCTGGCGTTGTTCGGCTGGGGTGCGGGATTCGGGCTCTGGTACTATGTCGGCGTGCTGGTGGCGGCGGGAATACTCGCCTACGAGCACCAGCTCGTGCGCCCCGGTGACTTGAGCCGGTTGAACGCAGCGTTCTTCACCATGAACGGCGTGATGAGCGTGACGGTGTTTCTCTTTGCCCTCGTGGACCGGCTCGCATGACCGGGGAGAAGCAGAATCCCGTCGTCCTCGCCATCACCGGTGCGAGCGGCGCGCCGTACGCGGTGCGGCTGCTGGAGGTGCTGGCGCACGCGCACGTCCCGGTCTGGCTCCTGGTCTCCGCGCACGGCCTGCGACTGCTGAGGGATGAATGCGGCATCGCCTCCATCCAGGAACTGCAGGACGCAACCGGGGGTGACTGGTCCACCGTCACCACATTTCCCGATGGCGATCGCGGCGCCCTTCCCGCCTCGGGCAGCCAGCGCACCGCCGGCATGGTGCTCTGCCCATGCTCCATGGGAACGATCTCGGCCATCGCGCACGGCAGCAGCCGCTCGCTGGTCGAGCGCGCCGCCGACGTGACGTTGAAGGAGCGTCGGCGGCTCATCGTCGTGCCGCGCGAGACGCCTTTTTCCCTCGTGCATCTCCGCAATCTCACCCTTCTCGCCGAATCGGGTGCCACCATCATTCCCGCAGCGCCAGGGTTCTATCACCGGCCCGCCGAGGTGAGTGACCTCGTCGACTTCATCGTCCAGCGCGTGCTCGATCATCTTGACCTGGATATCCAGGTGGGACCGCGCTGGCAAGGCGACGGGGGGCGCTGACCGGTGCGCCTTGGCATCATCGCCGATACGCATGGCCTCCTGCGATCCGAGGTGTTCGAGGTGTTCAAGGAGGTGGATCACATTCTCCACGCGGGTGATGTGGGGCCCCCGGAGCTCCTGACCGAACTCGAAGCGATCGCTCCGGTGACCGCAGTCTACGGCAATACCGACGGCTGGGACCTCCGTGCCCGCCTCCCGCAGGTTGCCTCGATCCGCCTGGATGGTTTCGACATCGTGGTTACCCACGGCGACCAGTTCGGCTCACCCACGCCGGAAAAGCTGAATGCCGCCTTTCCCGAGGCAGAAATCCTCGTGTTTGGCCACACCCATCGGCCGCTGCTCACGCTGGTGGATGTGGTGGTGACGGTGATGAACCCGGGTGGCGCCGGCCCGCAGCGGTTCGACTTGCCGCCCTCGGTGGGGATCATGGAGCTGGAGGCGGGGATTCCACCCAGGGCGAGGCTGGTGCCTTTGCTGGACGGTTAGACGGTTAGACGGTTAGACGGCTAGACGGTTAGTTCTTACCTTCGAGTTCTAACCGTCTAGCCGTCTAACCGTCTAACCGCCTGACAGTCTAACCGCCTAACCGCCTGACCATCTAAGACGGATCCCTCTCCGGCGCCTGATCCGCCGGGTTCATCCCGAAGCCCGCGATCCGGCCGCGGACAATCACCCACCGAATCATGATCGGATCATCGATGTTGGTGTATTGACCGGTACGCCAGTACTGCGTCTGGCCGTGCCGTTTCACGAATTCTTCCTTGATCACTTTCTGCTCGAACCCTGCGACGCTCACAAGTTGGGAAAGGTTTGCCTTCAGCTCGCTGACAAACTTCTCCTTCGACGCAAACGCCGCCGTGTCGGCCACATGGGCCCACAGGCTGTCCGACTGCCCGTGGAAGAACCAGTCCGACGCCTTGCGGCCGAGTTCGAGAGAATCCATGGGCGGGGCGACCTGGGCAGAGAGCGGCGCTGCGGCCAGCAGGGTGGCGGCAAGCGTAATGAGGGTGCGACGCATTTGAGGCTCACAGTTGGTGACGGGCGCAGTACGGGTTGCAAGTGCGAATGTTTCAGGTGGGAACTAGGCCGCGGGTCGAAAGCTCGCATGGAATCGAGTCGAGAACCACGGAGACACGGAGGCACGGAGAAAACGGAATCCTCCGTGTCTCCGTGCCTCCGTGGTTCCTACTGTGAGATGGCCACCGCGCCACCGACCGAGCCACTGAGCCGTCCAGCCGTCCAGCCGTCTAACCGTCTAACCAACTCTCCAGCGTACTCGTCCTCCGCAATGCATCCGGGTGCGAGCGGAACCAGCGCATGAGCAGCAGGATTTCATCGAGTCCGTCGAGCGGGAGGGGGAAGGGTGGAGGGAGCGGTCGTTCCAGTTCTGCTCTCACCTCCGCGCGAAAAGCCGCCTCCTCGATCGGAGTAGCCGGCCAGGGCCAGGTACCGCGCACCAGTCCACCCCGGATGATGAACACCTGGTCGTCACCCAACAGGCCCGGATCACGATACACGAAGCTCAGCAGATCCACCGCCGACCGGGCTCGGCTGGTCGAAGCCAGCAGCCACTCGAGCTGCTCGAACTTTTCCCGCCACCGCGCCGCCAGCTCGAAGTCGGTGGACCCCGCGGCCGCTGACATCATCTCGATCACGCGATCGAGGGGCTGGAGCGTGCGGCCTTCGAGGAACGCCATTGCCGTCACGACCCGGCGCCGGTATTCCCATTCGGCGACGAAGCCGGCGCACGGCCCGGAGCAGAAGCCGAACTCATGCCGCGCACAGGCCGCGCGCCGATCGCCGCCGAACAGGTCACCCTGGCCGGAGAAGACGATCGGCATCGCCTCCGCGCAGTCACGCAGCCCCAGCAGGTCGTTGAGGGTGCGTACCGCTTCCGCCGCCCGCGCCAGCGACTGGAACGGACCGTAGGCTCTCACGTCATGCGACGCGAGCGTGCGGCAGGCCCGCATCCTGGGCGCGTGACCACCCGAGATGGCGATCAGGACGGGGCGGCGCGAATGGTTCAGGTGGTAGTTGAAATGCGGGCGGTGCCGCTGGATCTGCCGAAGCTCGGTGAGAAACGCCGAAAACTCGCTGGGCACGTACTGCCAGCGGATATCGTGCGTGGCATAGAGAATCCGTGCTGCCTTGTCCTCGGGATAGCTCGCACGGAAGTATGAGAGCAAGCGGGTACGCACCCGCTTGGCCTTGCCGACGTAGAGCACCTTCCCGGTGGCATCCACCATCCGGTACACGCCGGGCCGGTTCTCGCTGAGCGCCCGCACCCGCGCACGCAGCTGCTCCAGGTCGGTGGCTGGAAGCGGCAGCATCCGGTTGCGGCGGCGCTTTACGACTGGCATCGGTGGCAGAAGACGGTGGTACGGGCGTCGATCAGGTGGGTCTCGGTGAGGCGAGTGCCGCATTGGACGCATGGCTCGCCGCCGCGCCCGTACACGAGATGAGAGAGCTGGAAGCCCCCGGCATCGCCGGTCCCCGTGCGATAGTCACGGATGGTGCTCCCGCGGGAGTCGATGGCCGCGGCAAGGATACGGCGAATCTCCCGGAGCAGGAGTGCCGCTTCGGCTGGAGCGATCCGGGTGCCGGCCCGTGACGGATCGATGCCGCTCGCAAAGAGCGCTTCGTTGGCATAGATGTTCCCGACGCCCACAATCACCCTCTGGTCCATGATCAGCTTCTTCACGGCCTGCCGCGAGTGCAGTAGCCGCCTCGCAAAGGCCTCGTCGGTGAGCGCGGGGTCCAGCGGTTCGGGGCCCAGGGCTTCGTCGTAGCGCTTCCAGCCCTTCTCGTCGAGCAGGAGCAGCGTGCCCAGCCGCCGCACATCGCGATACACCAGCACCCTGCCTGAATCGAGCTCCGCCTGAAGCACGGCGTATCGACGTTCCTGCGCAGGCAGCGGTGGCCGCTGCACCGTGAGGGAGCCGGTCATGCCGGGCTGCACCACGAGCCGCCGGTCGTCGAGCCGGAGCACGGCGTGCTTTGCCCGGCGCTCCACGGCATGGACCGTGGCGCCAGCAAGCCGCGACAGCAGTGTGCGGCGGGAGACGCCGCGCAGAACGTCATCATGCGAAAGGGAAGCGTGCTGAATCGTCCGGCCCACGAGTGCCGGCCTGAGATCACGCACGATGGTCTCAACCTCGGGCAATTCGGGCATGCAGGGGGGAAGATAAACCGAAGGAGACGCCGGGCGTAGGGCGTAGGGGTTGAGGCACGACTTACGAGCTGCGACGACCTTCCTCGCGCCAGCCTATGTCTCTGCGATACTTTTTCCCGTCGAATCTGATGGCCTCGGCGCCCGTTCGGCTCAACGCTCGCGCGCGCTCGAAGTCGCTTGCCACGCCCGTCACTGTCAGCACCCGTCCGCCATTCGCCCGCAGCACGCCTGCCTCATCGCGCCGAGTGCCGGCGTGAAAGACCAGGACTCCTGCCGGCAAATCAGTCGGGATGCCGATCTCGGCACCCTTCTCCGGCGCATCGGGATACCCGCGCGCGGCGAGTACGGTCGTGACCGCCGAGCGCTCGCGGTCAACCGAGACCGGCCGCACCCCGTTTCCCAGTGCGATGCTCTCCATCGCGTCCACCAGACCGCCTCTCAGCAGCGGCAGGATGGCTTGCGTCTCCGGGTCCCCGAAGCGGCAGTTGAACTCGACCACGCTTGGCGTGCCGTCCGTGTCTACCATGAGGCCCGCGTACAACAGGCCTGAAAACGGGGTGCCCCGGCGACGCATTTCCTCCAGCGTCGGAGCAATGATCTGCTCGGCGGTGGTCTCGAGCAGGGCCGGTGTCGCCAGCGAGACCGGTGCGTAGGCGCCCATCCCGCCGGTGTTCGGCCCGGTGTCGCCCTCGTTGAGGCGCTTGTGATCCTGCGAGGCGGGAAGCAGGAAGGCATCACGTCCGTCGGTGAGCGCGAAGACCGAGACCTCTTCACCCTGGAGAAATGCCTCGACGATGATCTCAGCCCCCGCCGGGCCAAGGCGCCGCTCTTCCAGCATGGCACGGGCAGTCTCGCGCGCTTCACGGCACGTGGCGCAGACCACGGCGCCCTTGCCCGCCGCAAGGCCTGAGGCCTTGACCACCAGCGGCTCGTCCTGGGCGTCGATGAACGACAGGGCCGGCTCGAGCGACGTGAATGTGCCGCTTGCAGCGGTGGGCACGCCGGCGGCGTGCATCACGTCCTTGGCAAACGCCTTGCTCGATTCAAGCTGGGCTGCAGCGGCTGACGGACCGAAGACCGCGCGCCCTTCGGCGCGCAGCCGGTCAGCGAGGCCCTGCGCGAGCGGCACTTCCGGACCGATGATGGTGAGATCGATGCCGTACATGTCCGCGGCATCAACGAGGCGATCAAGGTCATCCGCTGCAATCGGGATGTTTTCTGCGACAGTTGCGGTCCCGGGATTGCCAGGTGCACAGTAGAGCGAAGCCTCGGGGAGTTCGCGGCGGACCGCCCAGCAGAGCGCGTGTTCGCGGCCGCCGCTTCCGACCACGAGAATCCTCACGCGCCAGACTTGCCCTTGAATGCGTCGGCTGCCGCCGAGGCCACCTTGCGCGCCGCTGTGGCCACGTCGCGCGCGAGCTCACGCGCTTCATTGCCATAGTAATTCCTGGCGGCGGCCATGTCGTCACGGATCGGGCGCTGGCGCGCCTCGTCACCGCGCCGGGTGTACTCGCCGCGCATGATGCGATCATACTCGCCGGCTGCAACCCAGCGCTGCAGCTCGGCGGCACGCACGGTGTGCATCGGGTGCGTCAGTGCGAGCGTGTTGAGCAGCTTGTACACCACATCCAGCCCTTCATTGGTGTAGGCGTATTCGTTGGCCTGCGCCATGAAGGCCTCGACGTTCAGCTGGGCGGTGAATTCCTCGCCCCGGCCACCTGCCGCCATCTTCATGTCGAGTCCCTGGGCAATGGTCACGTCCTGGATGCCGAGGAGACCGGCGCGATCGGCGGAGAGTTCGGACTTGCGGGACCATTCGAGGAAGGCGAGCCGGACTGGCAGCACGGCAATAGCGGCAATCATCGGCAGCGCGCCCAGGCTGACCAGCGCAAGGATGGCAGCGATGGTGGTGTAGAGCGCGTGCCCGCTCATCACGTGGCCCAGCTCGTGAGCAAGCAGGGTACGGATCTCGTCCTCATCGAGGATTTCGAGCGCCGCGCTGTGGACCACGATGAAAGGATCGTCCACGCCGTAGGCGCCGGCGTTGAAGAACGGCGTCTGCGAAACGTAGAGCTCCGGCACGTTGGGCCAGTCGAAGGTGGTGCACATCTCGACGTGCCGCATCCAGAGCTGCGGAAACTGGCCGGGCCCGACCCGGACAGCGTTGCCCTGGAACAGCAGCCGGATGCCACGCTCGCCGCCCAGGATCGCCAGCACCTTGCGGATCACTTCATCCACGCCGGGAACGGCGCGGAGGGCCTGAAGGGCGGCCCGGTCAGCTGCATGCTCCCAGCTGACGGCGGCAATCTCGGGGAACGTGCGGCGGGACCGGGGTGCGGGGGTTGTCATACTGGACTCCTTTGAAAGCGGTCGGTCGTCAGTCGTCTGTCATCAGGCTTCAACAGCGCCGAGGACTGAAGACCGACGACCGACGACCCAAGATTGTTTCACCCTGCACCCAACGCCCCTTCCAGGTCCGCGATCAGGTCCTGCGTATCCTCGATCCCGCAGGAGAGGCGGATCAGGCTGTCGGTGAGTCCCATTGCCTCTCGCATGGCGCGTGGGACCGAGGCGTGGGTCATGGACGCCGGATGGCCGATCAGGCTCTCCACGCCACCCAGTGATTCAGCCAGCGCAAAGATGCGGGTTGATTCCACGAATTTCCGGGCGCGCCCCTCGTCGCCCAGGTCGAACGACAGCATCCCGCCGAAGCCGGTCATCTGGCGCCGGGCCAGGTCGTGTTGTGGATGACCGGGCAACCCGGGGTAGTACAGCTTTTTCACCGCCTGCTGGCCTGACAGCCACTCCGCGATGGCGCGTCCGTTGGTGTCGTGCTGGCGCATCCGGAGCGGCAGCGTCTTGACGCCGCGCAGGGCGAGCCAGCAGTCCATGGGACCCGGCACTCCCCCGGCCGAGTTCTGCAGGAAGCCCAGGCGCTCGGCCAGGTCGTCGCGCGACGTGACCAGCATGCCCCCCACCATGTCGCTGTGGCCATTCAGGTACTTGGTGGTGGAGTGCAGTACGATGTCGGCGCCATGCGAGAGTGGCTGCTGGAAAAATGGTGTGGCAAAGGTGTTGTCCACGACGTAGATGAGTCCGTGCGCCTTGGCCAGGTCGCCCACGGCGGCCAGGTCCGCCAGGTTCATCATCGGGTTGGTGGGCGTCTCGCAGTAGATGACCTTCGTCTCTTTCCTGAGCGCCTGCTCGACATTCGCGATATCGCGCATGTCCACGAACGTGAATTCCAGCCCGAGCCGGCTGTAGACCTGCTGCATCAGTCGATGCGAGCCGCCGTAAATGTTCTCGCCCGAGACAACGTGGTCGCCCTGGGAAAGCATCTTGAGCACCGCGTCGAGCGATGCGAGTCCGGACCCGAACGCAAACCCGTAGGTGCCGCCTTCAAGGCTGGCGACGCAGCGTTCCCAGGCCTCGCGCGTCGGGTTCTGGGTCCGCGCGTACTCGTAGCCCTTGTGCTTGCCGAGGCCGGCCTGCACGTACGTGGAGGTCTGGTAGATGGGCGTCATGACGGCGCCCGTTGTCGGATCGGGTGCCTGGCCAGCGTGCACAGCCCGCGTGGCAAAGGCGAAGTCAGTGTCGTGCTGCTTGATGCGTGTCATGGCGCCATCGGTGAGAGGACGGAGGATGGGTCAAGCGTAAGCGCGGCAACCGGGTGCGGCAAGCGCCGTTGCTGGCCGGGCCCGGACCGAATACCTTGGCATCTGTGACCGCATCCGATTCCTCCGGCATATCCCCTGCGCCCCGCTGCCTGATCGTGGATGACGACCAGCAGGTTCGTCACGCCATGGCCAAGGCGGTGGAGAGCCAGGGCTTGAGCTGTGCGCAGGCGGGCAATGGTGAAGAAGCGTTGGCGCTGCTCGAGCGCGTCGGCGAGGTGCCGCTCTGCATCACCGACATCTTCATGCCGGTCATGGATGGCGTGGCCTTCCTGAGACAGGCACGGACCCGCTACCCGGACATGGCGGTGATCATGCTGACCGGGGTGTCGGAAGTGACCACGGCAGTCGAATGTCTCCAGCTCGGCGCGCTCGACTACCTCTCCAAGCCGGTCATGCTCGACGAAGTGAAGGCGCGCGTGGCCAATGCGCTGGAAAAGCGCTCGCTGGTTCTGCAGAACCGGATGTACCAGCAGACGCTCGAATCGCGCGTCCGCGAGCTGGACCGGCGCAACCGCCAGTCGCTGCTGAACGGCGTGGAGATGCTGGTCTTTGCGCTCGAAGCGAAGGATGCCTACACCAGCGGCCACTCACTGCGGGTCAAGGAATTCACGGTGAAGACGGCGGTGCAACTGGGCTTCACTGACGACGTGCTGGCCGAGGTCGACCTCGGCAGCCGGTTGCATGACATCGGGAAGATCGGGATCCGGGAGACGGTGCTGCACAAGCCTGGCCCGCTCACGCCTGACGAGTTTGAGCACGTCAAGCTTCACACGCTCCTGGGCGAACGAATCCTCCAGCCCTTCCTGGCGGGACAGCCCCGGGTGCTCCGGATCGTGCGCTCGCATCACGAGCGGGTGGATGGCACCGGCTTTCCCGACGGCCTGCAGGGCGACGCGATCCCGCTGGAGGCGCGTATTGTCGCGGTGGCCGACGCGTACGACGCCATGACCACCAACCGGGCCTATCGCGCCTCGCGAACACCGGGCGCCGCGGTCGAGGAACTCCGCCGCGCGGCCGGCGCGCACTTTGATGCCGACGTGGTGGAAGCATTTGTGCGGGCGCACCCCGAGCTGCTGCGCCATCCCATTCGCGCCTGACCCTCCTCCCGCCGACAACATGTCTGACACCTTGATGATCAGCGTCTCCGGAATGCGGGGACATGTGGGATCCGATCTCACACCCGAACTTGTGGCCCGCCACGCGGCGGCGCTGGGAGCGTGGGCAGTTGCCGCCGGGCGCCCGTCGGTGGTGCTCGGCCGCGACTCGCGCACCAGCGGCGTGATGTTCAGCCATGCCGCCATTGCCGGCCTGATGAGCGTCGGCGCCACCGTGATCGACGTCGGCATGGTGCCCACGCCGACGGTGCAGATGGCGGTGGAGTATCACGGGGCAGGTGGCGGACTCATCCTCACCGCGAGCCACAATCCCATCGAGTGGAATGCGCTCAAGTTCGTCGGGCCTGACGGCATTTTCCTCGATGCCAAGGCTGGCGCGGCCGTGCGGGCGCTGGCGGAGCGGGGGCCGGAGCGGAAGGGCTGGGACGGACTGGGGCAGCTTGCGCCCGATCCGGAGGCCGTGGCCCGGCACTTCGATGCCATTCTCGCGCTGCCGATGATCGACGCCGAGCTGATCCGGGCGCGCCGGTTCCGCGTCGCGCTCGACACAGTTCATGGCGCGGGCGGCGCATGCGTACCACAATTCCTCGAGCGGCTCGGCTGTCAAGTGTTCGGGATCAATCTCGAAGCCGATGGCCGTTTTCCGCGTGCGCCGGAGCCGGTGCCGGAGAATCTCGGTGACCTGGCTCGCATCGTTCGCGAGCACGAGGCCGATATTGGCATGGCCGTGGATCCCGACGTGGACCGTCTGGCGCTGGTGGATGAGCAGGGCCGTCCCATTGGCGAGGATTACACGCTGGCGCTTGCTGTCAGGGCGGTCATGGAGCATTCGGGTAGACGGACAGACGGACAGATGGACAGACGGGTGGTGGTGAACCTTTCCACCAGTCTCGTGGTTGATGATGCGGCGCGGGAGAGCGGGGCCACCGTGCTCCGCGCCCCGGTGGGCGAGGCGAACGTGGCCCGCGCCATCCGTGACGAGGGCGCGTTGATCGGTGGGGAAGGAAACGGAGGGGTGATGCTTCCCGCCCTCCACATCGGGCGTGATGCACCACTGGGTATGGCCTTGATATTGCAGTATTTAGCGCGGTCTGGCCGTACTGTTTCAGCGCTGGTCGATGCGGCGCCACGGTACACGATCGTGAAGGCCAGGGCCCCGCGCGGCGCGGATCTTCGGACGCTGTATGCTGCGCTGCGGAAACGCTGGCCCGAAGCCCAGGCTGACGAGCGCGACGGGCTGCGTCTCGCGTGGCCCGACCGCTGGCTGCATGTGCGTCCGTCCGGCACCGAGCCGATCATCCGGCTCATTGCGGAGGCGCCAACGGCCGCGGATGCCGAAGCACTGATTGGCGCGGCACGAACCCTCATGACCTGAGGAACTAGCGAGCAATGTGCGGCATCGTCGGGTACGTCGGACCGCGCCAGGCGGGTCCGCTCATCATCGAAGGGCTGCGGCGACTCGAGTACCGCGGCTACGACTCGGCCGGCATCGCGGTCGTCAATGGCGATGGCCTCAAGGTGCTGAAGTCCTCCGGGAAGCTCTCGGTGCTCGAGGAGCAGCTCAACGGTGCCATGCCCAAGGGAACCTTGGGCATCGGTCATACCCGCTGGGCCACGCACGGCGCTCCCACCACGCCCAACGCCCATCCCCACACCGACCAGCGCGGCCGCATCGCCTGCATCCACAATGGCATCATCGAGAACTCCTCCGCCATCCGCACCATGCTGCAGAAGCGGGGACACACCTTCACGTCGGATACCGACACGGAAGTGCTGGCCCACCTGGTGGGCGAGTTCTATGACGGCAGCCTGGAAGAGGCCGTTGCCACGGCGCTGCGCGAAGTGGACGGCGCCTACGGCCTGGCGTTCATCTGCGAAGATGAGCCGGACCTGCTGGTCGCGGCGCGGAAGGGCTCGCCCCTGCTCGTGGGCGTCGGCGAAGGCGAGTATTTCATCGCCTCGGACGCGTCACCATTGCTCGAGTACACCCGCTCGGTCGTGTATCTCGACGACGGCGAAATGGCGGTGCTCACCCGCAGCGGTTACCGGATCCGCAATCTCGATACCCGGAAAATCGAAAAGCCGGTGAACCAGATCGAGTGGGACCTCGCGACGATCGAGCGGGGCGGCTTTGCCCACTTCATGCTCAAGGAAATCTTCGAGCAGCCCGAGTCGCTCACGAACACCCTGCGCGGCCACCTCCTCGAGGAAGAAGGGACGTCGCGCGTCACGGGCCTCAACCTTTCGGACGACGAGATCCAGCGGATCGAGCGCATCGTCATCACCGCCTGCGGCACCTCCTGGCACTCGGCGCTGATCGGCGAATACATGCTGGAAGAGCTTGCCCGGATCCCCACCGAGGTCGAGTACGCCTCCGAGTTCCGCTATCGCAACCCGATCGTGGATGGCCGCACGCTGGTCATCGGGATCTCACAGAGCGGCGAGACGGCCGACACGCTTGCCGCCATCCGTGAGGCCAAGCTGCGCGGCGCGCGGACAATCGGCCTGGTGAACGTGGTGGGCTCCACGATTGCGCGCGAAGTGGACGGCGGCATCTACCTGCACGCCGGCCCCGAGGTCGGCGTGGCGAGCACGAAGGCGTTCACCAGCCAGGTGGCCGCGCTGGCGCTCGTGGCGCTCCGCTTTGCCCGGCTCCGGAATCTGTCAATCCTGCAGGGGCGGGAATTTATCCAGCAACTGCGCCGCCTTCCCGAGCAGGTCCAGGCGATTCTCGATCGCGAGCAGGATCGCCACGAGATCGAAAGCCTGGCCGAGCGTTATGTGCGGGCGCCGAACGCGCTGTTCCTGGGCCGGGGCGTGAATTTTCCGGTGGCGCTCGAAGGGGCGCTCAAGCTCAAGGAAATTTCCTACATCCACGCGGAAGGCTATCCGGCCGCCGAAATGAAGCACGGCCCCATCGCGCTGATCGACGAGATGATGCCAGTCGTGTTCATCGCGCCGCACGATGCGGTGTATGGCAAGATCATGTCGAACATGGAAGAGGTGAAGGCGCGCGGCGGCAAGGTGATTGCGGTGGTGAACCAGTGCGACGGCGAAGTGGACCGGCTGTCTGACGCGTGCGTGGAGATTCCTGAAACGCACGAGCTGCTCTCACCTGTTCTCACCATCATCCCGTTGCAGCTCTTTGCCTATTACGTGGCGGTGCGCCGGGGCTGCAACGTGGACCAGCCGCGGAACCTGGCGAAGAGTGTGACAGTGGAATAGGGCGTAGGGCGTGGGGCATGAGGCATGGGAATCTCACTCCCCATGCCCCAAGCCTCACGCCCCATGCCCCATGCCCTGATCAGATCGTTGCCCGGCTCCTGCTTGTTCCCCTGGCGCCGGTTTCCTGCGGTTCGGTTTCGCGATCCTCCCCCAGCAACGTGTCCCAGAAGCCCCGGCGGGCATGCAGCTCGTTGTGCACGTCACGCACGCCTGCCAGCTGCTCCACGCAGTCTTCGGCCCGCCGCTTGGCCCTGCGATCCTCGACCTCGCCCTTGAGCGTGATCTCGCCATTGCTGACCGAGACCTGGATGTCGCTGGCGTCAATTTCCGGATCGCGGGTCAGCGCATCGTTGGCATCCTCCCGGATCCGCTCGTCCGAGCGCTGGTAGTCCTTGGGCCCCCGGCCCGAGTAGCCCGGCCGTGCATAACTGCTGGAGCCATACGCGCCAGGACCGTAGGTCGCGACGGCCGCCCAGCTGTGCTGCTGGCCGTAGGTGGACGGCTCGCGCGCTGTCGCCGGTCCGCCCCCAGATGCGTTCTGGCCGTAGGCATGCTGGCCGTAGCCTCCCTGACTTGCGCCAGCCTGACTCAAGCGCTGTGGGGCGCTCTGGTCGTAGAAGCGGCGCCCGTAGCTCTGGCGACGGCCACCAGTGGTGCTGCTCTGGCCGGCCCCACTCGAGGGCCCCCGCTCGCTCGAGCTGTTGCCATAGCGCCCAGTTCCACCGTAGGCGCGGTTGGACCACTCGGTGCCGCGCTCACCTTCCCACTCATTGCCGAACCGCTCCGAGCGGCCCTGATTCCGATACTCCGGGTCCTGATATGCCATGGTGTCGCCCTCCGGGTTTGACGCCGGACAGGTCTGCCCACAAGCGACTGTCCGGCGGGGATTCCAGCAGAAGCCGTGGCCGGCGACTGAGTCAGGGACGGATCAGGGTCGGAGCACGGCGGGCCATCATGATAGGACCGTGTACGTGGTGCATTTGTGGGATGGGTCACAGTGGAGACGGTTAGACGGTTAGACGGTTAGACGGTTGGATGGTCAGTTCTTATCACGGGCTCCGAACCGTCTAACCGTCCAACCGCCTAACCGTCCAACCGCCTAACCGTCCAACCGCCTAACCGTCCAACCGCCTAACCGTCCAACCGCCTAACCGTCCAACCGCCTAACCGTCCAACCGCCTAACCGTCCAACCGTCCAACCGTCTAACCGTCTATCTGTCCCCCGTTCCCGGCCCGATGATTGTATCGAACCGGGATATCCGGTCGGCCGGGAAGCCGCCGGTGATGGCATGCTTGCGGATCAGCTCCTCGTTCGGCGAGCGATACACGCAATACAGCTTGTCTTCCGTCACATAGCTCTGCATCCACTGAATTTCCCGGGGCAGCTGGGCGAGGACGGCGTTTGACTTTGCGGCGACCTTGGCCAGCTCTTCCTGCGGCAGTGCATGGATGCCCGGCACTTTCCGCTCAATGATGTACATCGGCACGGGGGACCTCGGTGTTAGGGCTGAAGGCTGAAGGCTGAAGGCTAAAGGCTAAAGGCGACGCGCCTTCACGCTACGGATCGGGCGCGCAGTGTCAAGGCTGGACGGTAGTGGAAGCCGGAAAAGGGGGCAGATGGGCTCATTTGGAGTTAAGAGTTTAGAGTTAAGAGTTGAGTCACTTGGCGCTCAGCGCTCAGCTCTTGACTTTCAGCTCTTAACTCTCAACTCTCAGCTCCCAACCACATGCGCCTCGTTCTTCAGCGCGTCTCCTCTGCCGCCGTCCGGGTCAACCAGGAACTTCTGGGTCAGGTCGGTCGTGGCTACTGCATCCTGGTGGGGCTTACCCACACCGATACGTCCGCCGACGTGCAGTGGATGGCGGAGAAGGTCGTGGGGCTCCGGCTCTTTGCCGACGGCGAAGGGAAGATGAACCTGGGTCTCGCCGAGATCGGCGGCGCCGTGCTGGTCATCTCCCAGTTCACCCTCTACGGCAACGCCGAGAAGGGGCGGCGTCCCTCGTTCATTGACGCGGCGCGCCCGGAAGTGGCCGAACCGCTCTATGAAGAGTTCGTCGCCCGCCTCCGGGCACTCGGCGTTGCCGTTGCCACCGGACGCTTCGGGGCGATGATGGAGGTCGAAATCCACAACGACGGCCCCGTGACTCTCGTGCTGGAGCGGAATTCGTGAGCCGTACCCTGACGCTGGCCTCGGCCTCGCCGCGCCGAAAGCAGCTGCTGGAAATGCTGGGCATCCCGCTACGGGTCCAGCCTTCGCAGATCGAGGAAGTGTGCCGGCCCGATGAATCGCCCGCCGCCTACGCCGAGCGCCTGGCACGGGAAAAGGCCGAGAGTGTGGCGGGAGATTTCGTGCTGGGAGCGGATACCACCGTGATCCTCAATGGCACGCTGCTGGAAAAGCCGGCCGACCCCGAGGATGCCGTACGGATGCTCCTGCTGCTCCAGGGGCGCACCCATGAGGTGCGCACGGCGGTGGCGCTCGCGGCTGGCGGGATGACCCGGGTCGCCGTGGATATCACCCGGGTGACGTTCCGCCCGGCAGCGGAGGCGTTCCTGCGAGACTACGTGGCGACTGGCGAGCCGATGGACAAGGCGGGGGCCTACGGGATTCAGGGTTACGGGGCGGCGCTGGTCGAACGAGTGGATGGTGACTTCTTCAGCGTGATGGGATTGCCTGTTCGGCTCGTCCTGGACCTCATGGCTCAGGCCGGCTGGGTCTATCGCTTCACGCGGTAGACCTGCACCGGCGCGGCGCGGCCGCGAAGCGTCATGTCGGGCGCCGCCACGAAGCGCTCCGGGTGGCTCACCACGTTGCGGAATGCTTCGCCAGCCAGGATATCGCCGGCTCCCGCCTGGGCGCAGAGCCGCGACGCAATGTTCACCGCGTCACCGAGGACGGTGTATTCCAGCCGCTTTGGACTCCCGATATTGCCGGCAAACACATCCCCGTGGTTGATGCCGATGCCGATCCCCACCTCGGGCCGGCCCCGTGCGCGCCAGCGCTCATTGAGCGACGCCACCGCCTCCTGCATGTCTACTGCCGCGGCCAGCGCCCGATCGGCGTCGTCCTCGTGCCGCGCCGGCGCGCCCCAGAGCGCCATGATTGCATCGCCGATGAACTTGTCGAGCGTCCCGCCGTGCTCGAAGATGATGTCCACCATCTCCGAGAAGTAGTCGCTGAGGAGCTGGGCCACTTCCTCCGGTGGCATGGTTTCGGAGAGCGTCGTGAACCCGCGGATGTCAGTGAACATGACCGTCAGCAGGCGCCGCTCGCCCCCTGGCGCCAGCGAATCCTTGGAGCCGGCGATCTCGGCCGCGACGTTCGGGGCGAAGTAGCGCTCGAAATTGGAGCGCACCAGCGCTTCGCGCCGGAGCTGTTCCGCCGACCGGCTGCTCGCGATGGCGAGCGCCGCAATCCCGCTGAAGGCGACGAGGAACTGCAAGTCTTCATCGGAAAAGAGATTCGTGGCGGTGACGTTGTCCACGTAGAGCACACCCAGAAATTCGTCGGCCGATGCCATGAGCGGAGAGCAGATGGCGCTCCGCACCTGCTGGGCCGCGATGGACTGACCCTGGAACCGGACGTCGGCCGCGGCATCCTGGGTGAGCACGGCCACCCGCTGCTCCCGCACCTTGGCGGCGATGGAGCGGGGCACGGCCTGCGAGGAGTTTTCCCCCAGCCGGTTGCGGGCGATCCGTGGCGTGAGCTCGCTGTCCCCATCGGCGAGCAGGACGGCGACCCGATCCACGTTCATGATCTCGAAGGTGATGTCGGCGATGCGCTGCAGCAGCCGGTCCAGGTCAAACTCGCTGGCGAGCTTCTGCGACACTTCCAGCAGCAGGCTGAGCTTCCGCGCCAGCCGCTCCTCGCGCCCGGTCTGGGCCAGCCGGAGCTGGCTGGTGCCAGCATTCTCCGCGACGTCAATGACGCCGGGTGCCACCGCCAGTTCACGCACGATGGTGGCGTCGCGAACGGGTGCGACGGGCGTCAGGCGGACCGCCGGGGCGCCGTCGTCCACGGCCTCGAGCCGGAAATTGACCCGGCCGAAGGTGACCGTGTCGCCCGGCTTGAGCAGCCCGATGGCCACGCGTTCGCCGTTGATGCTGGTGCCGTTGGAGCTGTCGAGGTCGCGGAGCTGCACGCCGTCCGGTCCCGCTGTCAGCTCGGCGTGACGCCGGCTGATCGTCGGGTCATAGACCGGGACGTCGCTCGCGGCGCTTCGGCCAAGCACCAGGGCGCGGCCCGGTGGAAGGTCGAAGGTGCGGGTGCCCTGCTGGGCGGTAAGGCGATAGGCGGGCATCGGTGCCGAATATACCGGAGGCCGGCTCAGGACGCGCCGGCGAGTGCCAATGCGGTGAGCACAGCGCGCGCCTTCGCTTCGGTCTCCCGCAACTCGGCCTCCGGCACCGAGTCGGCGACGATGCCGGCACCGGCCTGCACCCATGCCGTCCCGTGCTGGATCACGGCGGTCCGAATGGCGATGGCTGTGTCGAGCGTTCGCCCGCCCCAGCCGACATAGCCCACGGCGCCGGCGTAAGGCCCGCGCCGAACCGGTTCCAGCTCGTCGATGATCTGCATCGCCCGGATCTTGGGGGCGCCCGAGACGGTGCCAGCCGGAAAGCAGGCGGCCAGCGCCTGCAATGCATCCGCGTCACTTCGGAGGGTGCCATGCACTTCGCTCACCAGGTGCATGACATGGGAATACCGTTCCACGGCCATCAGCGAGCGCACTTCAACGCTGCCGTAACGGCTGACGCGCCCCACATCGTTGCGTCCCAGGTCCACCAGCATCATGTGCTCGGCGCGCTCCTTGGGATCGGCCAGCAGCTCGGCTTCCAGCGCTGCATCCTCCTCGGGGCTTGCACCGCGACGGCGGGTGCCGGCAATGGGCCGCACGGTGAGCTCGCCGTCCTCGACCCGGACAAGCACCTCCGGTGAGCTTCCCACGAGCGACAAGGCACCAAGTCGCAGGAAGAAGAGATAGGGCGCCGGGTTGAGGGCGCGCAGGTAGCGGTAGGCCAGGAAGGGATCCGGGGCCGGCACGTCGATCCGCCGTGAGAGCACCGCCTGGAAAATGTCGCCGGCACGAATATGCTCGCGGATCCGCTCCACATCGGCCATGAACTGCTCTCGCGCATAAGTGGAATGCGGATTGGCCGTCGCAGTGTCTGCGCGCGGGTCGAGCAGGGGCAGCGAGACCGGCTGGCGCAGGCGGCCGATCCAGTCGTCGATGCGTGCGGTCGCACGGTCGTAGAGCACCCGCAACCCGGCGGGCCCGGTTCCGGCCGGCACCCGCACGTTGGCCATGACGATCGCGGTATGAAACGCGTTGTCGAGCGCCAGCACCATTTCGGCCACCATCATGACCGCATCGGGCAGGTCCCGGTCATCACGCGGCGGCGTGCCGAGTCGCTCGAGGGAGCGCACCACGTCGTAGCCGAGAAATCCCACGGCGCCCCCCGTGAAGCGGGGCAGGCCGGCCACGGCCACCGGGGTTTCGCGCCGGGTGAGGTCAGCCAGGTGTGACAGCGGGTCGGCATCCGGGAGTGCGCGCCAGCCTTCGCCCGGCGTCCACGTGCGGACGCGGGTGTCGCGATACTGGTAGACCGCGGACGGTTCCGTCGCCATGAACGTGTACCGGGCCCAGCGCTCGCCTCCCTCCAGTGACTCGAGCAGGAAGCCAAAGTCGCCGCGGTGAAGCTTGCTGAACGCCGTCACCGCCGTATCGGCGTCGAGCACGACCTCCCGCGCAACCGGAACCCTGCCCCCCTCGCGAGCGCTGGCGGCGAAATCCTCGAACGTGGTGCGGATCATCTGGGTGCGGCCACGAGGTACGTACCGGCGCGGTTCACGATGGTGCGAAGGTGATCGGTGGCGGGCCGGACCGACGGAAGGAATGTTGCCACGTCGCCTTCCAGGCGTGCGATGGCCAGGACACGCTCCACATCGATGTCGCTGCCATAGCGGGTGCGCGCGCCGGCTGGCGCGAAGAAGTGCACCGGGTAAGCAAAAGTCACGCGTGCGGCGCTGAAGGGCGCACTCGTGCGCAGCGTGAGGCCGTACGCGCCGGGCCGAGGGGTTACGTGGATTTCCACTTCCTGGCCGGCCGGCGCCTGGAAGGCGGCAGAATCGAAGGCGACTTCGGCGAACACGACGTTGTCGGGTGGCGCGTGACGAAGCACGATGGTCCGGGGGAGACCCGCGCGGGTCATGACCGTCGTATCCGGCGGCGGGGCGCCGGTGCTTTCCAGCTGGTAGATGCCGGCGAGCGGCAGGGTGCCGAGGGTCGAACCGGTGGTATCCATGACCGGCCCGCTTGTCGCGACAGGCGGCGGACCACCGCAGGCCGCGAGCGCGCCCAGCAGGACCATCATGGCCGGCGCGCTTGCTCGTACCGTGGCTCTCCCGAATATTCCGCTCAATGCATCCTCGCGTCGCGTGTTCACTGTTCCGTGCTGCCGCCGTCCTGCTGGCCTTGCCGTCCATCCTGCAGGCCCAGGCGTGGAACAGCCCGGCGGCGCTGGCCCTCGCGCGCGAGGGCGCCATGCGGCGCGCCGCAACCGCGGCGGATTCCTCGCTGCAGTCCTACCGCACGCAGGCCCACGGCTTCGTCTTCTTCCTCGCGCAGGTGGGCGAGGAAGGGATGCGCGAGCCACCCCGGCTGGTCAAGGCGGATGAATTGCAGGTGGAAGTGTATTGGCACGCCCCGAACATCAGCAAGCAGGTAATCCAGGGCTGGCGCGACGGACGCTTTCTCCCCACCGACATCGACTATCACCGCGATCACCTCGGCATCGTCACGAACAATTTTGGCGACCTGATCCGGATCGGCGAAGGCGATGAAGTGCGCGACGTGCCGCACCCGCTCTCGACGGCGGGACTCGGGCTCTATGATTTTGCGCTGACCGACAGCGTGACGGTGCAGGGGGCAGGCGGCTCCATCCGGCTGCTCGCGCTCTCGGTGCGGCCGCGTGACTTCGGCCAGCCGCGCGTGGTGGGAACGCTTTTTCTCGACGCCGCCACGTCCCAGCTGGTGCGGTTCCGCTTCAGCTTCACGCCGGCCGCGTACCTCGATTCACAGCTGGAAGACATTTCGATCACGCTGGAGAGCGCGCTCTGGGAGGGGCGCTACTGGCTGCCGCATCGCCAGGACATCGAGATCAGGCGGCGCTTCAGCTGGCTCGAGTTTCCGGCGCGCGGCATCATCCGGGGCCGATGGGAGATCGAAGACTACGACCTCAACGCGCCGTTCCCCGCCGAGCTGCTGGGTCGAGTCAGCATCAGCGGACTGCGACGGCCGGACAATAATGACTCTACCCGGTGGGCCGAGCCGCTGACCGAGGCGATCCATGGCCTCGGGCAGCCGTTCAGTGAAGCGGAGATGGCAGGTATTCGCGCCGACGTGGAGCGGGTTGCCGGCAATCACCTGCTTTCAGGTTTGCCGGCCAGCCGGATCGGCGGGCAAAGCGTGAGCGACCTGGTGCGAGTGAACCGGGTGCAGGGGCTCGCGCTCGGGGCCAGCGGGGTCGTTGGCGTGGGCCGGAACCGCATCCAGCTACGGCCGTCGCTCGGAATCGGCACCTCCGACGGCCGGGCCACTGGCGGACTGTCGGCCATGGTCGGTCAGGGGGCGACGCAGCTCTCGCTCGGGGCCCACCGCACGGTGGACGACGTCGGCGACACGCCGGTGATCGCGCCGCTGCTCAACTCGGTCATGGCGCAGGAGTTTGGCAAGGATTACGGCGACTATTTCCGGCTTGACCGGGCGGAGGTTGCCATCCGGCAGCGATTCGGCGCGCGCCACGCGGTGACCCTGTCGGGCGGCATCGAACATGCCTATTCGCTCGATGTTTCGCATGCGCCGGCGTCGGGCACCTACCGCTCCAACCCGGCTCTCGGTGCCGGGGAATACCGGGTAGCGCGCCTGGAACTGGCCCGGGGAGCGCGTTCGACGCTCGCTGTGGGCCGGGACCTCGATGGCGAGCTGGCGCTGGAGGCCGGAGACGGCTCCAGCGACTACGTTCGCGCCAGCGGCACACTGAGATTGCGTCAGAGGGTAGGCAACGCGGAATTGGTGCTGACCGGTGCCGGCGGATGGGGATCTGCAAGGCTTCCGGCATACCGCGGCTTTGTCATGGGCGGGCGAGGGACGCTGGTAGGTGAGCCGTTCCGTGCCTTTGGCGGCCGGAGCCTTGCACTGGGCCGGCTGGAATGGCGCGTGGACGTGCCGGCGCCTGCCATCCCGCTTGGGTCGTTTGCCTCGACCGGTCACTCGGTAACGCTGGCGCCGTTCGTGGCAGCGGGGTGGGCCGCCGGACAGCAGGCGGGTGTGCCGTGGGCCGCATCGGACGGCATCCGCCCCGTGGCCGGGCTCGCCGTTGACCTCTTCATGCGGCTCATCCGAGTGGAAGGTGGCATCGCGTTGCGCACCGGCGATTTCGGCCTGACGGTGGATGTGAATCGGGAGTGGTGGGGGATTTTGTAGGGCGTCGAGCGTCGAGCGTCGAGCGCCTGACGCGATTACACTACAGTGCCGACCGGGCACTCTCTCAGGACCAGCACGGACACCATATGCACTTTACCGACGAGTGGCTTGTTGCCACCCTCGAGCCCCTGCTCAGCCCGGGCGCCATTGCGGAACTGCGGCTGGGTGGCGGCGACAACATCTCGCTCTGGGACCGCGTGGTCCAGCGTCGCCTGCTCACCGACGAGCAGGTGCTGGAGGCCGTCGCCAAGCGGTTCCGGATGCCAGTGATGCCCGACGGCGACGCCGCGAGCGATGCCGTCGCGGTGGTGCCGCCTCAGGTGGTCCGTCGCTTCGGCGTGCTGCCGTTCCGGGTGTCCGACTCGCATCTCGACGTCGGGACGGCCAATCCCTTTGACATCGACGCGGAAAAAGGACTCGCGTTCGCGAGTGGACGCGAAGTGCGGCTTTTCCTCGCACCGCCGTCCCGCATTCGTGCCGGCCTGGATGCGCTGTTCCCCACCGAGGATCCCGTTGCCCGCCTCCTCGGCGGCTTCGACCAGTCGGCCGAGGTGCAGGCCATCGATGACGACGAGGACGTGGGCGCCACCGCCGAGGAGGCGAGCCATGCGCCCATCGTCCGGCTGGTGGACATGATGCTGGCGGATGGCGTTGCCAGCCGAGCCAGCGACATTCACGTCGAACCCATCGATGGCGGCGTCGCGGTGCGGTACCGTATCGACGGCGTCCTGCGCCAGGTCATGAAGGTGCCGCGCAATGCCGGGCTGCCGCTCATCTCCCGTCTCAAGATCATGTCGGGGCTCGACATTGCCGACCGGCGCCGGCCGCAGGACGGACGCGCACGTGTCCTGGTGAATGGAAGCCCGGTGGACTTGCGGGTCTCGTCGCTGCCATCGTCGGCGGGCGAGAAGGTCGTCATCCGCATCCTGAACACCAAGGCCGTCATCCTCGAGCTGCAGGCGCTGGGCCTCTACGACGACGAATCAGCGGTGATCCGGCAGCTGCTGGACCACAAGGAAGGCATCCTGCTGGTCACGGGCCCGACCGGCTCGGGCAAGACCACCACGCTCTATTCGGCGCTTCGCCTGGTGCAGGGCGAGGGCGTGAACATCGTGACGGTGGAAGACCCGGTCGAGTACAAGCTGGGCGAGAATATCGTGCAGGTGCAGGTGCAGGAGAAGGCAGGGCTCACCTTTGCATCCGCGCTCCGGTCCATCCTCCGCCAGGACCCTGATGTGGTGCTGGTCGGCGAAATCCGCGATACCGAGACGGCGCAGATCGCGGTGCAGGCGTCGCTCACCGGCCACCTGGTGCTCTCGACGCTTCACACCAACGACGCCGCCAATTCGGTCACGCGGCTCGTGGACATGGGGGTCGAAGCCTACAAGCTTGGCTCCGCCCTGCGCGGCATCGTCGCCCAGCGCCTCATGCGCCGGCTCTGCCCCGCCTGCCGCACCGACGAGACCGCCGCCGTCCCGGCCAAGCTGCAACCCTGGATCCCCGCCGGCGCCAAGCTCTACAAGGCGGTCGGATGCAGTGAATGCGCCTCGACCGGCTACCGCGGTCGCTTCGCCATCGTGGAAGCGCTGGTGCTCACGCCGGAGCTGGAGCACCTGATCGGCGAAGGCGCCACCGCCGCGACCCTGGCCGAAGAAGGCCGCCGTAACGGCATGCGATCGCTTTTCGAGAGCGGCCTGCGCCATGTCCTGGCGGGCCATTCGTCGGTGGACGAGTTGCTGCGGGTGACGGATGTCCCGATGGAGCGCCAGTCCTCGCCGACGAGGCGCAGCCCGCCGCAGTCGTCGCCCAGGGGCAGACCAGCGGCAGTTCCGGCGATCGAGCCGGCCGCGGAGGAATCGCTCAGCTTCGAACTGCTGCCGGACGTGGAGCTGCCGTCGCCGTACTCCGCCGCCGCGGGCTCCAAGGGGACGGTACTGCTGGTGGAAGACGAAGACGGACTCCGCAAGGTGGTGCGCGACCTGCTCGAGCGCGAAGGATTCCGCGTGGCGGAAGCGCCCGACGGAGTGCAGGCGCTCGACCAGGTGGACCGGGTGGCGCCCGATATCGTCGTGCTCGACCTCAATCTTCCCGGGCTCGACGGTTACAGCGTGCTCCAGCAACTTCGCTCACGTCCCGCCACGATGCGCCTCCCGGTGCTGGTCCTCACCGCCAAGGGCGACGAGGACAATGAAGTGCGCGTCTTCGAACTCGGCGCCGATGATTTCCTGACCAAGCCGTTCCGGCCGCGGGCGCTGGCCGCGCGGCTCGATGCCATGCTCACGCGCCGCCGGCACTGATGCCGTGACCGCTGTGCGGGTCTCGCTGGTCGATGTATATCCGGTGCGGCTGCGCCAAGGCGTGCTGCAGCTCCTGGTGCTGCGGCGTGCGGTGGGAGGACGGTGTCCGGGATCCTTCGAGGCGGTGCACGGTCACATCGAGGACGACGAACGGCCCGCCACCGCTGCCCGGCGTGAGCTGTTCGAGGAAACTGGTCTCGCGCCTGCCCGGCTCTACAACCTGAGCCGGGTCGAGCTCTTCTACCAGGCGGCAGCGGATGAAGTGTCGCTGGTGCCGGTATTCGTGGCGGTGATCGCGGGCGCGGCGGATGTGGTGCGGAGCGCTGAGCATGACGCCGCCGAGTGGCTAGACTTCAGCGAGGCCCGCCAGCGCCTCACCTGGCCCCGCAGCGTCCGGGCGTTGGATGACATCGAGCGGCTGCTGCCGGGCGGGGAGGCTGGACCCGTGGCGGATGTACTGCTGGTGCGTTGAGCGCGCGTCTCTCGTCTCTCGTCTCTCGTCCGAAAGCATGCATCCGAGACTCTTCCTTCCGCTTCCGCTACTCCTCGCTGCGGCACCCGTCAGCCGCCTCGCGCCGTGTGTCCGTCCGACCAAGGCCAACACCGTGGTGCAGGGCGAGGTCGCCATCTGCCCCGGCCGCTACCGGATTCCCGATCCCGACGGAAAGGGTGTGATCGTTGCCGGAAGCCCCGGCACCAGCGTGAACCTCACGGGCGTCACACTCGAGAGTGGTGACAGCGTGCCGGCCGAATATCGCGGCGCAGGCGTCGTCGCAAGTGGAGTGGACCGGGTCACGATCACGGGCGGCATCATCCGCGGCTACCAGTTCGGGGTCAGGATCGATGGCGGGAGCGGGCACCTCGTGACGGGGACCAACCTGTCCGGCTCGCGGACAGCGGCACTCCGGTCGACGCCCGACGCGTTTGACGAGGGAGACTGGCTCGACATCTTCCACGCCGATTCCGCGGAGGCGTATGGCGCCGGCGTGTACCTGAACGGAACCACCGGTGCCATGGTCCGGACCATCAAGGCGGTGCAGGCCCAGAACGGCATCATGCTGCGCGACGCCACCGGGACCGTGATTACCGACAACGATGTCTCGAACAACAGCGGCTGGGGCATCAGTCTCTGGCACTCGTCGCACAGCATGATCGCGCGCAACGCGGCCCACCACAACGTGCGATGCGAGAGCCCGCAGTATCGCCGGGGCTGCGATTCGGCCGGCATCCTCCTCCGCGAGGCGAGCGACTCGAATATCATCGCCGACAACGACCTCTCGTTTTCCGGCGACGGCTTCTTCCTGAGCGGGCAGCCGCCCGACGTGCACCCGTCCACCGGCAACCTGGTTGTCCGGAACGATGCGACGGGCGCATGGCACAACGCCTTCGAGTCCACGTTCAGCTTCGGCAACAGCTTTCTCGACAATCGCGCTGACAGCGCCGACTACGGCTTCTGGCTCGGCTACTCCACCGCCAACGTCGTCGCGGGAAACCTGATCATCGGTACCCGAACGGCGGGCGTGGCGATCGAACACGGGCAGGACAACATCATCGCCCGCAACACGATCGTCGGGGGCCAGGTGGGGATCCGGCTCTTCGCGCCGGACACCACGGCCCGGCGGAGCCGGGACTCGGACGTGGACGGCAACTATCTGGCCCGGCTTGATCGCGGCGTCGTGGTGCAGCGCAGCGAGCGGACCCGGCTGCGCGGGAACATCTTCGACGGGGCGGCCGACGGGCTGGTGGTGGACTCGGCCTCAGCCGACGCGAGTGTGCGAGACAACATCTTCCTGCGGGCCAGCCGGCGCTTCATCGTAGCCGATCATCTCGACGCCGGTGGCAACTACTGGGCAACGGCAGACGCCGCATCCGCGCGCCAGCAGGTCCGCGGCGACATCCGTGTGGACCCATGGCGGCCGGCGAGGGAGGCAGGATACTAGATGGGCGGGATGGGCAAGATGGACAGGATCGGCAGGTTCCTTCGGCGCCGTCATTCCCGCGCAAGCGGGAATCCATGAGGGCCCAGCGGGACATGATGAGTGGGATGCTGCCGCTGCTGTCACCCCGACGAGCAGGAGAGCCTCAGCCCGCCCATCCCGCCCATCCTGCCTTTCCGTCATCCCGTCTTCAGAATCTCCTCCGCCATCTGCCTCAGCCGCCGTATGTCGAGCGGCTTGCCGAGGCTGCGCGGCGGGTTGGTTTCGTCAGGCAGCGTGCCGATCACCACGATGCGGTTTCTCCACCCCGGGCGAACGCGTCGCAGCAACTCCACCACCGACGTACCCTGGTCGATTCGGGCGTCGCTGTCCGCCACCACCATATCGTAGTCGCGTTCGGCCACCAGGGCGCGGAGCCGGTCGGGTTCCGGCGCCGCGTGCACGATGTGCCCATCGGGCGCGAAGAGCGCGCTGACCAGCCGCTGGATGGTGGGGTCGTCGCCGGCGACGAGGATATGGCGTGCGCCGCCGCCGGATGCGCCGCCATGGGGCGCGGTCGCGAGCGGAAGCGCCAGCACGAAGTTGGCGCCGCCCGCCGGAGCCTTCCGGTAGCTCAGGCTGCCGCCGTGGGACTGCGCGATCCCGTAACTCAGCGACAGGCCGAGCCCGGTGCCCTGGCCCGCGGGCTTGGTGGTGAAGAACGGCGTGAACAGCCGCGGGCGATGATCCTCCCGGACGCCGTCACCGCTATCCATGACCTCGAGTACCGCGTCACCGGCGAGCTGATGTGTCCGAAGCGTGATGCGGCGCTGGCGGCCAGGCGGCAGGCCGGCGAGCGCGTGGATGGCGTTGGTGAGCAGGTTGAGCAATACCTGCTGCAGCTCGTGGGGATCAGCATGCACCAGGACCGGATCGCCTGAGAGCTGGTTCTCGAGCTCGATCTCCCGCAGCCGCAGGTCGTACGCCACCAGCGACGACGTCCTGCCGACGACATCGTTGAGGTCCACCACCTCCTGCTGGGCCGTTTCCTTGCGCGCGAAGGTGAGCAGGTTGCGCACGATGCGGCCGGCCCGCTCGGCCTGGTCGTGGATGATGCGGATATGCTGTCGCGGTGAGTCCGGCAGTGGCTCACGCTCCAGCAGCAGCTCGGCGAGGCCGGCGATGGAAGTGAGCGGGTTGTTCAGCTCGTGCGCGACGCCGGAGACGAGCTGGCCGATGGCCGCCATCTTCTCGCTCTGGATCAGCTGGGCCTCCATGGCGCGCTGCACCGTCACGTCCTCCACCAGCGCCACCATTGCCCCGTGGCCAAAGGCCCCGCCGAGCGGCGCCAGCGTCAGGCGCAGGAGCCCGCCATGCCGGCCTGCTGACGCGCTGGGCGCCGACGCGGCACCGTGCGCCTGGACGTCGTGCATGTAGGAGAGGGCTGGTCCGGGATCCTCCCACAGCAGCGGCGCGAACGGCTTGCCATGCAGCTCCGAGGGCAGCGCATTCGCCATCGTGGCCAGCGCCTGGTTGGCGCGCTGAATGGTGCCGTCGGCATTGAGCACGGCGATGCCTTCCCGCAAGGCGTCGAATGCCGTTTCCCACTGCAGCCGGCCATGTTCCACCCGCGCGAACAGCCTGCTGTTGGCGAGCACAACCGAGGCACTGGTGGCGACGGTCGAGAGCAGCCAGAGATCCTCGGTGGTAAACGGACCGTTGACATGATCCGTCACGGCGATGGCGCCGAGGGTCTCGTTCCGGGACCGGAGCGGCACCACCGCCGCCGACCGCACCATCAGGTCATAGAGTACCCGCACATCCGCCGAGTCGAGCCGCTGGTCCACTTCGATGCGGCCGCGGTCGAGCGCCGCGGTCAGCAGCGACACGTCGCTTCGTGGCACCCGGCGACCCGCCGCGTCGGCCAGCGTGCCTTCCGCCGCCACGATCCGGAGCCAGCGATCGTCCTCCGTAAGGACGACCATGACGCCCTGCGCCTGGATGAACCGGCCCAGGTAGCGGACCACCTGCTCGACGATGCGATCAGGCTGGAAGGAATCGGACAGGACGTAGCCCAGCTCGCGAAGGGTGAACAGCTCGCTGATGCGGTGCTCGAGCTGGGCGGCGAGCTCGTCCCGCTGGCGCAGCAGCTGGTGGTTGCGCCGTTCGACGCGAGAGGCGCGGACGCCGAGCACGATCAGCGCCGCCGACATCGGGACCACGACCACCGACCACCAGGATATGCCGGTGGCGCGGATGAAGGCATACTCGGTCGCGACGAGCAGCAGGCTCGCCAGCACCGCGAGCACGGAGGGCGGCAGCCGGAAGGGCGTGCGGCGCTTCAGCTGGCCGGCTCTCCTCGCCGCGCCACGCGCTCGGTCACGTAGGCCTCGGGCGGGGCCGTCGGCTTGACGCGGACCGACTTGGCGGGAATGCCGACATTCACGTGCCAGGCTCTCACGTCCTTGGTGGCGACGGCCACCGCGCCGACCATCCCGTTCATGCCGACGTGCACGCCGGCGAGCACGGTGGCGTGATACGTGATCCGGACGTCGTCGTCGAGGATGGTCGGGACGCTGGTCACGTCCTTCTGGTCCACGATGCTGTGGGTGTGGCTGTAGATGTTGGCGTAATCGGAAATGCTGACCCGGTTGCCAAGCCGGATCCCGCCGCGGTCGTCCAGCAGCACGTGGCGATGCACCACGCAGTCGTCGCCCACTTCCATGTTGTAGCCAAACGAGAATTCGACATGCTGGAAGCACTTGAAGTTGCGGCCGACGCGCGCAAAAATGTGCGGCGCGAGGATGCGGCGGAACTGGACGCCGAGGTCCACGTTCTGGCCGCCGGCGGGCGAGCGGTCGAAGGAATACCAGAGCCAGAGGAGCGGCTTTACGCGCGCAAAGCGCGCGGGATCCACGTCGGCGTAGTACTCGGGCTCGAGGGTGATGCCACGGGGATCGAGCGCCCGGAGCGCCAGCCGGCTGGCGGCCGGCACTGCTGGATCGGCCACGCGCTCCTCGTAGTCGGATACGTCAGGGTAGAAGAGCCCGAGGAGCGTGTCGCGCGCGATCAGGTTCCAGTCGGCGCCGGGGGCCGCCAGCTGATCCGCGATGGCGGCGAGCCATTCCTGGCCCGCGCGGCGGTCGGCCTCGGGGAGATTGAGGGAGCGCAGGGGCTGCTGGGTCATGGGGCCTCCGGGGGATGGGAGGAAGATAGTCGCACGAGAAAAGTCGCAGGTCACACGTCTCAGGCCGCAAGACCCGTGACCCGTGACCCGTGACCCGTGACGTGCGACCTGCGACGCGCTACTGCCCCTGCAACCGTTGCCGCTCGCGCTGCAGCAACGGCAGGCGATCGCTCCAGTCGGAGGACGTCATCGCGCCGTAGCTGATCTGGAACGCCTCCCACACCGGCAGCGATTGCTGGAACAGGAAGATGGCCATCACCGATTCGCGCGCATCCAGCTGGCCGCTGCCGAACTGCGGACTGAGCGGGACGACGGCCAGCGGGCGCAGCAGCCGGCCGCGCACCTGGACATTGAGGAGCTGCGGGTCGAACCGCACCCCGTCCTTCACGCCAAAGAAATTGACGAGCGCAAGCCCCGGCTCGGAGATGCCGGCGTCCCGGCCCGCCGAGTCGATGGCCGGACGATGCCGGGCCACCAGTCGTTCAAGGGCGGTGGCGCCATCCTCCGAGAGCAGGCCCAGCAGCCCGGCATCGAGCGGCACAAACCGCAGCTCCAGCTCATCATTGCGCAGCCGGATGGCGATGTCGCTCTGGTTCAGGCGCCCATGGACCCTGGGTGCCGCACTGTCGGCAGATGCCGAGTCGGCGGGCGCGGCGGCGGGCGCGGCGACAGGGGGATCCTGGGCATGGGCGCACGCCGCGCCCAGCAGGAGCGACACCACCAGACACATCGGCCTCATGCTCGTTCTCCCGCGGAAAGAATGCTCTGTCCCAGCTCGGCGATGCCGAGTCCGGATCGGCTGCTGACCACCTGCACCTGGTCCTGCTGCAACCCCAGCGCCGCCGCCAGCTCGCGCTCGCGCGCGCGCCGCTGCGCGTGCGAGAACTTGTCGGCCTTGGTGAAGACCGCGAGGGTCGCGCGGTTGGCGCTCACCAGCAGCTCCTGCATGTCGAGGTCGTCCTTCGATGGAGGATGCCGCAGGTCCAGCAGCCACACCACGCCAGCCAGCCGTTCCCGCCGCTCGAGGTAGCGGCCGAGCAGTTGGCGGTATCGCTGGCGCTCGGAATGGCTGGCGCGGGCGTAGCCGTAACCTGGCAGGTCCACCAGATAGAACGCCGGAAGGCGGAAGACATTCACCAGGGTCGTTTTGCCGGGCGTGGCACTCACGCGCGCGAGGCCGGCCTTGCCGGTGAGCGCATTGAGCAGGCTGGACTTGCCGACGTTGGAGCGCCCGACGAAGGCGATTTCCGGCAGGGGTGGATCGAGCAGGACGTCAGGGTCGGGAAAAGAGCCGACGAATGTGGCCGGCAGCTCGCCCAGGGGCGACGTCACGCCTCGCGCTTGGCGCGCGGGCGTTCGGTGACGATCAGCGGCTGGGTGCCCTCGGTGACTGACTCGCGGGTGATGACGACTTCGCGGACATCGTCCCTGGTGGGCAAGTCGAACATGATGTCGGTCATGAGGGTTTCGAGGATGCTGCGAAGCCCGCGCGCGCCGGTTCCTCGCTTGAGCGCCTTCTGGGCCACGGCCCGGAGCGCCTCGGGATCGAACGTGAGGCCCACGTTCTCCAGCTCGAACAGCTTCTTGTACTGCTTGGTGAGGGCGTTCTTCGGCTCGAGCAGGATGCGCACCAGCGCGTCCTCATCGAGCGACTGCAGCGGCACTGACACCGGCAGGCGGCCCACCAGCTCCGGGATCAGCCCGAAGCGGAGCAGGTCGTCCGGCTCGACATCGGCGAATGGATCCTTCTCGTTGATTCCGTCACGACCGCCGCGAGCGGCGCTGCTGAAGCCGATCTGCTGCCGGCCCGTGCGCGTCTCGATGATCTTCTCGAGGCCATCGAATGCGCCGCCGCAGATGAACAGGATGTCGCGAGTGTTGATCTGGATGTATTCCTGCTGGGGATGCTTGCGACCGCCCTGGGGCGGCACGCTCGCGATGGTGCCTTCGAGGATCTTGAGCAGCGCCTGCTGGACGCCCTCGCCCGAGACGTCGCGGGTGATGCTCGGGTTCTCGCTCTTCCGCGCGATCTTGTCGATTTCGTCGATGTAGACGATGCCGCGCTCGCACTCGGCGACGTTGAATTCGCCCGCCTGCAGGAGGCGAACCAGAATGTTCTCCACGTCCTCACCCACGTAGCCCGCTTCGGTGAGCGTGGTGGCGTCGGCAATGGTGAAGGGAACATCGAGGATGCGGGCGAGCGTCTGGGCCAGCAGGGTCTTGCCGGTGCCGGTCGGGCCGATCAGGAGGATGTTGGACTTGTCCAGCTCGACATCCGAATCCCGGCCGCTCTGGGCATTGATGCGCTTGTAGTGATTGTAGACCGCCACCGCGAGGGCCCGCTTGGCGTTGTCCTGCCCGATCACATACTGGTCCAGCACCTCCTTGAGCTCCAGGGGCGTCGGGACCTGGGTAATGCTGTCGGCAACCTCGCGCTCTTCGTCCTCGGCGAGGATTTCATTACACAGGGTGATGCACTCGTTGCAGATGTAAACGGACGGACCCGAAATGAACTTCCGGACCGAGTCCTTGCTCTTTCCGCAAAATGAGCAACGAAGGTGCTTATCGTTTGACATGGGCCCGCTTGTGAAACAGGGAATGCCTGGCACTGCAAAAGGGGAGCCACCCATAAGGTGGCCCCCCGGACCGGGCGGCGTCAAGTCTTGGGGACGAGGTCCCGCCGAGGCGTAAAGACACTGTCGATAAGGCCATAGGCCTTGGCCTCATCCGCGCTCATGAACCGGTCCCGGTCCATGTCCCGCTCGATCGTCTCGACCGGCTGCCCGGTGTGGTGGGCATACAGGTCGTTGAGCTTGGACCGCAGGTAGAGGATTTCCCGGGCCTGGATCTCGATGTCGGCCGCGGTGCCCTGGGCGCCGCCTGAGGGCTGGTGGATCATGATCCGGGAGTGGGGCAGCGCGCTGCGCTTGCCGCTGGTGCCGGCCGCCAGCAGGAACGACGCCATCGAGGCCGCGAGCCCCATGCAAATGGTGTTGATCGGCGCGCGGAGGTGCTGCATCGTGTCGTAGATGGCCATCCCCGACGACACCACGCCGCCCGGCGAGTTGATGTAGAGATAGATGTCCTTCTCGGGGTTGTCCGCCTCGAGGAAGAGCAGCTGGGCAATGATGATGTTGGAGACATCGTCATTGATGGGCGCACCCAGGAAGACGATGCGGTCCATCAGCAGCCGGGAGAAGATGTCGTAGGTCCGCTCACCGCGGCTCGACCGTTCAATGATGTAGGGCGGGTAGATCGTGGCCATCAGGTCATTCCGTCTTTTCGTCAACGGTGGATTGCGCGAGGAGATGGGCAAAGACCTTCTCCTCGGTGAGTGCCCGCTCGATTTCGGGCAGGCGATTGGCCTTCTGCAGGCTGGCGTAGAGCTGGCCCGTTTCCACGCCCCTCGACCGGGCCATCTCGGCCACCCGCGCGTCCACGTCTTCCTCGGTGGCACGGAGCTTCTCCTGCTCCATCACCGCCGACAGGATGAGGTCGCGCCGCACGGTGGCTTCGGCGATGGGATGGAATTGCGACTCGAAGGCGCCGAGCTCCGACTCGGGAAGCTGGTATGCATGCGCGTACGCGTGCAGCACGCGATGCACCAGGGATTCCGGCGCCGGCACGTCATTGGCCTCGGCGATCTGGCGCAGCAGGTCGTCACGCACCCGGGCGTCGGCCTCGCGCGCGGCTTCCTTCTCGAGGTCCTCACGCACGGCGGCCTTGAGCTGGTCCAGCGACTCGAAGTCACCCGCTTCGCGCGCGAGCTCGTCATCCAGCGGCGGCAGCTCCTTGCGCTTCACGTCGAGCAGGGAGACCCGCACCCGCCGGCTCTGCCCACGGCGGCTCTCGTCGGGGTGATCGTCGGGAAAGCGGATGTCGCCCTCGCGGGTCTCGCCAGGCGTGAGCTGCATGATGAGCTCCTCGAGGTCGGGCACGGCCCGCTGTTCGCCCAGCACCAGCGTGTGCGGCTGCGGCTCCGCGCCTGCTTCCTCCAGCGCCGTCACTTCCAGCTGCACCAGCTGGCCCGGCACCGGCCGCTCGCCCTCCACCGGCGCCCAGCTCCCCTTCTGCTCCCGGATGTTCTCCAGCTGCTCGGTGACCAGCTCATCCGTGACCGCTGGAACGGTGCGGGTCAGCCTGAAGCCGCCGGTCCGTTGGAGGGTAATGGACGGGCGAACTTCGACAAAGAGTTCGAACTCGACCGGGCTGCCTTCCTCGAACTTGAGGTTGCGCACGCTGGGCTCCGTAACGGGCTCGAGCGCCTCGCTCGACTTGGCCCTCTCCCAGCCGTCCCGCACCACTTCCTCCAGCGCCGACTGGCGGATGGCATCGCCGAAGCGCCGGCGCACCACCGCTTCCGGCGCCTTGCCCTGGCGGAAGCCCGGCAGCCTGGCGCGCTTGGCGTAGTACTTGAGTGCCTTGTCCTCGGCGGCGCGCACCCGTTCCACCGGCACCGTCACCTTGAGGGAACGCGATGCCACATCTTCAGCGGTCTTTTCGACCAGAATGTCCGTCGTCATGGGCGGAAAGGTAGCCGCCCGCCGAGGGGACGGTCAAACCGGCCGAGCTTGACGGCGGGGCCGGAATCGGGAGTATTGTGGCGTGCCCACCATCCTCGTAGTTGATGACGAACCGTCGGTGCGGCGCGCAGTGCGCCGGCGCTTCGAACTGGGCGGCATGGACGTGATCGAAGCGGCGAGTGGTGCGGAAGGGCTCGCCATCCTGCAGCGCAGCGATCTCGTGGATGCGGTAGTCTGCGACGTGGTCATGCCGGAACTGAACGGGGTGGCGCTCTACGACGCCCTGGTGGAGCAGGCGCCCAGGCTGCGCAACCGGGTGGTGTTCCTGACGGGCCTGGCGAGCGAACCGGCGGTCCATGAGCTGATCGAGGCCCGCGGCGTCCCGATGGTCAGCAAGCTGCACGACCTCACGATCCTGGTGGACGCGGTCCGCCTGGCGCTCCTCCATTCGTAGGAATCGCCGTCGCCGCCGGTGCAGGGCGGGCGGCCTTGTCCAGCAGCTGCCGCACCCGTGAAGCCAACGCATCGGGTGCAAAGGGCTTGGACTGAAAGGGCGCCCCCAACGGCAGCATCCCGCGTTCGGTCACTTCTTCCCCGGTGTAGCCGGACATGAAAAGAACCGGGAGCTCGGGCGCCAGCTCGTGGAGCCGTGACGCCAGCTCCCGGCCTCCCATGTCGGGCATGGCGACGTCGGTTACCACCAGCGCGATGTCCGATTCCTGCTTCTGATAGACCTCCAGGGCCTGCCGTCCGTCCGCCGCCTCGATGATCGTGTAGCCGAAGTTCCGCAGCGCGCGCGCCGCCAGCGAGCGCACCATCGCTTCATCCTCCACCAGCAGCACCGTTTCGGCCCCGCCCCTGGGCGGCATGCGCCTCGGTCCCGACGGTCGCTCGGCGGGCTCGGGCGAGAGCGGCAGGTATGCCTTGAAGACCGTTCCCTGGCCCGGCTCGCTGTAGGCAAAGATGAATCCGTTGCTCTGCTTGATGATGCCATACGCGGTGGAGAGCCCGAGTCCCGTACCCTGGCCGACCGGCTTGGTCGTGAAGAAGGGTTCGAAGATCCGGTGCATGGTGGCTTCGTCCATGCCGGCGCCGGTATCGCTCACTGCCATCATGACGAAGTCGCCCATGGGCAGCGACAGGTCGGGATGCCGGAGGGCGTAACTGTCGTCGAAGCGCTGCTGGGCGGTCTCGATCGTGATGCGCCCGCCGCCCGGCATCGCGTCGCGGGCGTTGAGCACCAGGTTGAGCAGCACCTGTTCCAGCTGTCCCGGGTCGGCGTGGCTGCAGCAGGGCTGGGGCGACAGGTGGGTCACCAGGTGATGTTTTTCCGTGACCGAGCGCTGGAGCATGGGCAGCAGCTCCTGGATCACCAGGTTCAGATCGACGGTGCGAGGATGCAGGACCTGCTGGCGGCTGAAGGCCAGCAGCTGGCGCGTCACGTCCGCCGCCCGCCGCGCCGCCTTGAGGATTTCCTCCACGTCGGACTGGCGCGCATCGCCTGCCTCCAGGCTCCGCAGCAGGAAATCCCCAAAGCCCAGGATGGCGGTCATCATGTTGTTGACTTCGTGTGCCACGCCGCCGGCCAGTCGTCCCGTGGCCTGCATGCGTTCCGCCCGGCGGAGGTGGTCGTCCATTCGCCGCCGCTCGGTGATGTCCACCGCCGTGACGCAGACCCCGATCACCGCATGCTGCTCATCGCAGACCGGCGCATAGGTGATGTCGAACTGCGCCGCGCCGTCACCCGGGGCGGTTTCCACGCTGAGCCGCTCCCCCGTGAGGGCGCGCTGGAACTGGTCCTCCTTCAGCAGGCTCAGGTCCCGGATTCGCATGCCGATGCCGATGCGCGCGCCCTGCCGGTCTTCGGCCCGGGCTGCCGCGGCGTTGAAGAGGCGAACCCGGCCGTCCCGGTCCAGCAGCACCAGCGCCTGCGAGGTCGTGTCGAAGATGGTGCGGAGATCGGCCTCCGAACGCCGGAGCGCGGCCTGGGCCCGCTCCCGCTCCTCCCGCTCCCGCTCCCGCTCGAGTGCTGTCCGCACGGCGGGGCCGATCCGCGTGAGGTTGCTCTTCAGCACATAGTCGGTGGCTCCCGCCTTCATGCACTGGACGGCGGTCTCCTCATTGATGGAGCCGGTGACGATGATGAACGGGACGCTGGAGGCCCACGCCCGGGCCAGCTCCAGCGCCCGCATGCCGTCGAACTGGGGCAGGGAGAAATCGGAAAGGATGATGTCAGGGCGGAATTCCCGCAGCGCCTGGACGAAGTCGTCGCGTGCGCTGACCCGGCGCACCTTGCAGCCAAGCCCGGCTCGATCCAGCTCGTATTCCAGCAGCTCGGCGTCCATGACAACATCTTCGAGCAGCAACACTTGGAGTGGCGCAGCGGTCATCTGCTATCTGTCCAGGTGGCGGCGGACCGCCAGCGAAGAGCCGGGGAAGGGCGATCGGTCAACATTCGCCATCTGCTGCGGTCCTGTCAAACGTTCGCCGGGCTTGACCCTGCGCGTCTCAAGGCCCATGCTCATCATCGGGGCGCTTCAGGACGGCCCCCTCATTCCTGATCATACAGGACGCGCCGGGCGCGTGCCTTTTGCCTGAGGGCCATTTCATGTCTGATGACCGTGCTTCCGCAAAATCCCGCGCCTCGCGCCGGACTGGCGGAAAGGCCGTTTCCACTGCTGCATCGTTGAACGGCCGCGGCGAACCTGAGACACTGGACGCCGCCGAGCTGCTGGAAGTACTGACCGCCGTGAAGCGGGGCGACTTCACGGTCCGGCTACCACGCGATCGCGTCGGTGTCCGGGGCAAGGTGGCCGACACCCTGAATGACATCATCCAGATGAACCAGGACCTGGTCACCGAGATTGACCGGGTGAGCCAGGTGGTGGGGAAGGAAGGCCGGATCAGCCAGCGCGCCTCGCTCCGGGGCGCCGGCGGCTCGTGGGCGGCGCCGGTCAATTCGGTCAACGCGCTCATCGGCGACCTGGTCCAGCCCACCGCCGAAGTGGCGCGCGTGCTGGGCGCCGTGGCCAAGGGCGACCTGTCGCAGAGCATGGCGCTCGACATCGATGGCCGGCCGCTCATGGGCGAGTTCCTGCGGATCGGCCGCACCGTCAACGGCATGGTGGACCAGCTGGGCCTCTTTGCGTCGGAAGTGACGCGTGTGGCGCGCGAGGTGGGCACCGAAGGAAAACTGGGTGGCCAGGCGCAGGTGAAGGGTGTCGCCGGGACCTGGAAGGACCTCACGGACAACGTCAATTCGATGGCGGCCAACCTCACCACCCAGGTCCGCAACATCGCCGAAGTCACCACCGCCGTGGCCCGCGGCGAGCTCAACCGCAAGATCACGGTGGACGTGAAGGGCGAGATCGCCGAGCTCAAGGACACGATCAACACGATGGTGGACCAGCTCAACTCCTTTGCCTCGGAGGTGACCCGCGTCGCCCGTGAGGTCGGCACCGAGGGCAAGCTCGGCGGTCAGGCCCAGGTGCGCGGCGTGGGCGGCACGTGGAAGGACCTCACCGATAACGTCAATTCCATGGCGGCCAACCTCACCACCCAGGTGCGCAACATCGCCCAGGTGACGACGGCGGTCGCCAATGGCGACCTCTCCAAGAAGATCACCGTGGACGTCCGCGGTGAAATCCTCGAACTCAAGAACACCATCAACACGATGGTGGACCAGCTCAACTCCTTTGCCTCCGAAGTGACCCGCGTGGCGCGCGAAGTGGGCACCGAAGGGAAGCTCGGTGGCCAGGCCTATGTGAAGGGCGTGGGAGGCGTCTGGAAGGATCTCACCGACAACGTCAACTCCATGGCCGGCAACCTGACGTCCCAGGTGCGCAACATCGCCGAGGTCACGACCGCGGTCGCGCGCGGTGAGCTGGACAAGAAGATCACGGTGGACGTGAAGGGCGAAATTGCCGAGCTCAAGGACACCGTGAATACGATGGTGGACCAGCTCAATTCGTTCGCGTCCGAGGTGACCCGCGTGGCGCGTGAAGTGGGCACCGAAGGCAAGCTCGGCGGGCAGGCGTACGTGAAGGGCGTGGGCGGTGTCTGGAAGGACCTGACCGACAACGTGAACTCGATGGCGGGCAACCTGACGTCCCAGGTGCGCAACATCGCCGACGTCACGACGGCCGTGGCCCGCGGCGAGCTCGACAAGAAGATCACCGTGGATGTGCGCGGCGAGATCCTGGAGCTCAAGAACACGGTCAACACGATGGTGGACCAGCTCAACTCGTTTGCGTCGGAAGTGACCCGCGTGGCCCGCGAAGTGGGTACGGAAGGGAAGCTCGGTGGCCAGGCCGAGGTGAAGGGCGTCGGCGGCGTCTGGAAGGACCTCACCGACAACGTGAATTCAATGGCCGGCAACCTCACCGCGCAGGTGCGCGGCATCGCGCGGGTGGTGACGGCGGTCGCCAACGGCGACCTCAAGCAGCAGCTGGTGGTGGAAGTGAAGGGTGAAATTGCCACCCTTGCCGAGACGATCAACGCCATGATCGGCACGCTGGCCACCTTTGCCGATCAGGTGACCAACGTGGCCCGCGAAGTCGGCATTGACGGCAAGTTGGGCGGCCAGGCGCGCGTGCCGGGCGCGGCCGGCATCTGGCGTGACCTCACCGCCAACGTCAACCAGCTCGCCGCCAACCTGACCACGCAGGTGCGCGCCATTGCCGAAGTGGCAACGGCAGTCACCAAGGGCGACCTGACCCGCTCCATCACGGTCGAAGCGCAGGGCGAAGTGGCGCAGCTCAAGGACAACATCAATGAGATGATCCGCAACCTCCGTGACACGACGCGGAAGAACACGGAACAGGACTGGCTCAAGACCAATCTCGCCAAGTTCAGCCGCATGCTGCAGGGCCAGCGGGACCTTACCGCCGTCTCGGAACTCATTCTCTCCGATCTGGCGCCGCTGGTGGCCGCGCACCACGGCGTGTTCTACCTGGTAGAAGGCAGCGCTGGCGAACCCCGCCTCGAACTGCTTGCGAGCTATGCCAACGAGGGCCGCCAGGACAGTCCGCGCTCCTTCCGGCTGGGTGAAGGCCTCGTGGGACAGTGCGCCGTGGACCGCCGGATCCTCATGGTGAGCGAGGTGCCGGGTGACTACATCCGGATCAACTCCGGGCTCGGCGCCGCGGTCCCGCGCAACATCGTAGTCATCCCGGTGCTGTTCGAGGGCAACGTGAAGGCGGTGCTGGAGCTCGGCACCTTCGAGCCGGTGGACGAGATCCGCCTCAACTTCCTCGAGCAGCTCGCCGAGAGCATCGGCATCGTGCTCAACACCATCATCGCCAACATGCGGACCGAGGAGCTCCTCAAGCAGTCGCAGGCGCTCACCGAAAGCCTCCAGTCGCAGCGCGAGGCCCTGACCGAGACCAACCAGCGGCTGGAGCAGCAGACCCGCTCGCTGCAGCAGTCGGAAGAGCTCCTCAAGAAGCAGCAGGACGAACTGCAGCAGACCAACCTCGAGCTCGAGGACAAGGCCCGGCTGCTTTCGATGCAGAAGACCGAAGTGGAACAGAAGAACCGTGAAGTGGAGCAGGCCAAGGTGGCCCTCGAGGAAAAAGCCGAGCAGCTGGCGCTCACCTCGAAGTACAAGTCCGAGTTCCTGGCCAATATGTCGCACGAACTGCGGACTCCGCTCAACAGCCTGCTGATCCTCTCGCAGATCCTGTCGGAGAACGCCGAGCAGAACCTGACCGAGAAGCAGGTGGGCTACGCCCAGACCATCCACTCGTCGGGGTCGGACCTGCTGGACCTGATCAACGACATTCTCGATCTCTCCAAGATCGAGTCCGGCACCATGGCCGTGGATGTGGGCAATGTCTCGTTCTCCGATCTCCAGCGGTTCGTCGAGGGCACCTTCCGCCAGATGGCGGACCTCAAGCAGCTCGATTTCGATGTCGAGCTGGCTGGCGAGCTTCCCATCACGGTCCAGACCGACGCCAAGCGGCTGCAACAGGTGCTCAAGAACCTGCTGTCCAACGCCTTCAAGTTCACCGAGCGGGGCAGCGTCTCGCTCCGCGCCGACGTGGCGACCGAGGGCTGGAGCTCCGGCCAGTCGCATCTCGACGCCGCCGACAGGGTCATTGCGTTCAGCGTGACCGACACCGGCATCGGCATCTCCCGCGACAAGCACGCCGTCATCTTCGAAGCATTCCAGCAGGGCGACGGCACCACCAGCCGGAAGTACGGCGGCACCGGCCTCGGCCTCTCCATCAGTCGGCAGATCGCCCGCCTCCTGGGCGGCGAGATCTGCCTCGAGAGCCAGCCGGGCGAGGGGAGCACGTTCACCCTGTACCTGCCGGCGACGTTCCCACTGGAGGTGGCCGAGAGCGAACCGGCCGACGAGCGGACCAGCATCGAGGCGCCCAAGGCGCCGCTGGGCTCGCGGCTCACCATCCTGCCAACGGTCGAGCGCACCATCGGCGATGATCGCGCGGCGATCCTGCCGGACGACCGGGTGCTGCTCATCGCCGAAGACGATCCGGCCTTCGCGCAGATTCTGCTCGACCTGGCCCGCGAGCATGGCTTCAAGGGGATCGTGGCCCAGCGCGCCGACCAGGCGCTGGCGCTGGCACGCGAATACCTGCCCACGGCGGTGACCCTGGACCTCCGGCTTCCCGACGCCGACGGCTGGACCATTCTGGACCGCCTCAAGCACGACGCGGCCACGCGCCACATCCCGGTCCACGTGATTTCGGTCGAGGAAAACTGGCAGCGCGGCATCCGGCTGGGCGCCATCGACTTCCTCACCAAGCCGGCCAGCCGGGGCAGCATCGCCGAATCGCTCCGCTCGCTCACGGAATTCGTGAGCCGGCCGGTCAAGCGGCTCCTCGTCGTCGAGGACGACGTCACCCAGCGGGCCAGCATCACCTCACTGCTCGAAGGCGACGATGTGGAGACCACGGCAGTCGGCAGTGGGGCCGAGGCGCTCCAGGCGCTGCAATCGCGCCAGTTCGACTGCATGGTCCTCGACCTGGGCCTGCCCGACATGACCGGCTTCCAGCTGGTCAAGCGGGTCAAGAGCGAGGTCGGCCTCCGCCGCCTGCCTACCGTGGTGTACACCGGGAAGTCGCTCTCCCGCACCGAAGAGGCGGAGCTGGGCCGCCTGGCCGAATCGGTCGTGATCAAGGACGCGCGCTCCCCGGAGCGGCTGCTCGACGATACGTCGCTGTACCTGCACCGTGTCACCCAGCGGCTGCCGGAATCCCGCCAGCGCATGCTGGATCGGGTGCGGCAGGAAGATCCGGCGCTCACCGGCAGCACCGTGCTGATCGTGGATGATGACGTCCGGAACATCTTCGCGCTGACCACGCTGCTCGAGCGCAGCGGCATGAACGTGATCCACGCGGAAAGCGGGCGCGAGGGGCTGGCTCGGCTCCAGGAGGTGCCGGGCATTGATATCGTGCTCATGGACGTCATGATGCCGGAGATGGATGGCTACGAGACCACGCGGGCCATCCGGGAGCAGCCGAGGTTCCGGAAACTGCCCGTCATCGCCGTCACGGCCAAGGCCATGAAGGGCGATCGCGAGAAGTGCATCGAAGCCGGCGCAGTGGATTACATCGCCAAGCCGGTGGACACCGATCAGCTCCTCTCCCTGCTGCGGGTATGGCTGCACCGGTAGCCGAACCGATTCCGACCGAGACCGAGCTGGCCGTCCGCATTCTCCTGGTGGACGACCAGCCCGCCAACTTGGTCGCGCTCAAGGCCATCCTCGAGGGCATCAGCCCGCACATCGTGATGGCGCGTTCCGGCCGTGAAGCGCTGAAACAGCTCCTGCTCGCCGATTTCGCCGTCATCCTGCTCGACGTGAAGATGCCGGAGATGGACGGGTTCGAGACGGCGACGCTCATCCGCGAACGGGAGCGCTCGCGCAACACGCCCATCATCTTCCTCACCGCCGCCGACCGTGACGCACAGATGGCCGTGCGCGGCTACGCCGTGGGCGCGGTGGATTACCTGATCAAGCCGGTGGTGCCGGAGTTTGTGCGCTCGAAGGTCTCGGTGTTCGTGGAGCTGGCGCGCAAGAACGCCGAACTGGTCCGGCAGGCCGAGCGGCTCCGGGCCAGTGAAGAGGCGGCGCTGGCGCTCACCGTCGCGCAAAAGGCGCTGATTCGCGACCTGGAGCACAAGAACCACGAACTCGAGAGCTTCAGCTACGCCGTGTCACACGACCTGCGGGCACCGCTCCGCCGCGTCGAAGGCTTCGCCCGCGCGCTCGAGGAGACGGGCGAAGTCAGCTCCAGCCTTGGCACGCGGTTCCTCGGCAACATCCGCACCAGCATCATCCACATGGGCCAGCTGATCGATGACGTGATTCACCTCGCCAGGGTCACCAGCGCCGAGCTGCGCGACCAGGACGTGGACCTGAGCGCGGTCGCGCGGGTGGCCCTGGACCAGATGCAGCAGGCGGAGCCGGAGCGAACCGTTGTCACGACCATTCGCCCGGGCATGATCGTCCGCGGTGACGGCCGCCTGCTCCGGATCGCGCTCGAGAACCTGCTGCAGAATGCCTGGAAGTTTACCGGCAAGCGGCCGGATGCCGTCATCGAATTCGGGTCGCACCACATGGGCGGTGAGCAGACGTTCTACGTGAAGGACAACGGCGTCGGTTTCGACATGGAATTCGCCGGGCGGCTCTTCGGCCCGTTCCAGCGGCTGCATCGCTCGGAAGAATTCCCGGGCTCGGGGATCGGCCTCGCGACGGTACGCCGAGTCATCCATCGCCATGGCGGGCAGGTCTGGGCGGAGGGGAAGCCGGGGGAGGGGGCGAAGTTCAGCTTTACGCTGAAGGCTGAAGGCTGAAGGCTGAAGGCGAAAAGCCTTCAGCCTTCAGCGCTCAACGTCCGAGCTATCTTTCCCTCTCACCCGCGGGCGTGGCGGAACTGGCATACGCGACGGCCTTAGGAGCCGTTGTCCGAAAGGACTTAAGGGTTCAAATCCCTTCGCCCGCACTCGAGCCCGGAAGGAGCCCGCGAGGGGTCCGGGTTCGACCCCTCGACCCCTCGACCCCTCGACTTCTCGACCCCTCAGAGCCCACACGCCGTGAATTCGGCGGGCTCAAACACAGTCGGTGCCGCGCCCTCCGGCAGGAAGAACGTCCCCCGCAGGATGATGTCAGTGCCGCTGTCGTTCGAGGCGAGGTGAATCCCCTCCGGCGCAAAGAAGACGGAACCGGCTGGGTAGGTCTCCGTGTGGTTGCAGTCGCTGGCGTGATGCATGGTGAGGGTCCCGCCGGTTACGATGACCATCGTGGGTCCCGGGTGCGTGTGCCAGTCCACGAAGCTCTTCGCCGGCTTGCCCGCGACCAGGCCGTCTCCATCCCCATCGATATAGACGTTCGCCGAGACGACCTTCACGGGCCGCTGCGGATGCGTCATGATCTTGATGCCGTGATCGAGATTGCCGATGAAGGCGCCGTCCGGCGCCGGGGCGGGCGCCACGTCCGCACTGATCGCGGGGGCGTTCTTGGCTTCGGCGGGACCGGCGGTGTTTTCGCAGGCCAGTGCCGCGGCGCCGGCCGCCGCGGTCAGGCCCAGTGCCAGCGCGGCGCGAAGCGAGAGGGAAGGCATCCGTACCTCCTGCAAACGTTTGGGGGACCGGACCGCGCCATGCGGCCCGCATGAAGGGCGGAGCCAGGTCGGCCCCACTCTGGACATGGTGTGCCCCTGTTACGACAACGCAGGCGAAAACGGCTCATCGAGAGACGGGAGATGAGGAACGAGGGGCTAGGGCGAGCAGGCGGGGGCACGCTTCACAACCCTGACCCCTGACTGCTCATCCCCAGTCCCTTTTCCAGGTCCCGCTCCAGGTCATCTCCATCCTCGATCCCGACCGAGATCCGCAGCAGCGCATCCGAAATTCCCGCCACCGCTCGCGCTTCGGCATCCATCGACGCATGGGTCATCGTTGCCGGATGAGCAATGAGACTCTCCACCCCGCCGAGCGATTCCGCGAGGGTGAAGTAGCGCAGTCGCGACAGGAATCGCTCCACGGCGGACTCGCCGCCCTCCAGCTCGAAGCTGATCATGGCCCCGAAGCCGCGCTGCTGCACCCGCGCGAGCTCGTGCCGCGGGTGGGACGGAAGCCCGGGGTAGTACACCGCAGACACGGCAGGATGCCGATCCAGCATGCCGGCGATCCGCCCCGCGTTCTCGATATGAACGCGCATCCGCGCCTCGAGAGTGCGGAGGCCGCGCAGCGTGAGAAAGCTGTCGAAGGGCGCTCCAGCGAGCCCCAGGCAGTTGGCCCACCAGGCGAGCTCCTGGTGCATGGACGCATCCCGGGCGACGACACCCCCGCCCACCACGTCGCTATGTCCGTTGAGGTACTTGGTGGTGGAGTGCACCACGATGTCGGCGCCCAGCTCGATCGGGCGCTGCAGCGCCGGGGAGAGAAAGGTGTTGTCCACCACCACCAGGGCTCCCGCCGCGTGGGCCGCCGCCGACACGGCCCTAATGTCCGTCAGCCGCAGCAGTGGATTGCTCGGCGTCTCGATCCAGACCAGCCGAGCTCCGCTGGATTGAACCCGGTCCGTTGCGTCGCTCGCGGAGAGGTCGGCACGACGCAGGGTGAAGTGCCCCTTCTTTGCCAGGCCGACGAGGGCGCGATGGGTACCGCCGTAGCAGTCATGGGCGGCAAGCACCGTATCGCCTGGCTGGAGCAGCTGGAGCACGAGCGCCACCGCGGACATTCCCGAGCTGGTCACGATCCCGCCCGCACCACGCTCCAGATCTGCCAGCGCCTCGGCCAGATGGTCGCGCGTCGGGTTGCCTGAGCGGGTGTAGTCGTACGCGCCCTTCCGCCCGAAGCCGTCAAACGCGAACGTGGACGAGAGATGAATTGGCGGCACGACAGCGCGATGATGCTGGTCGGTGCCGATGCCGGCCCGCACAGCGCGTGTCGCCGGCCGCGATGAATCATGGTCGGCTGCGCGTCCTGCGCTCGCCGTTACTTCCAACGGCCCCGGGCGCTCGGCAGTGTCCGCCTGCGTCAGTGCGCGCTCCACGAAGGCCGAAACGGCGGTCTCCTCCTTCAGGAAGGCGTCATGCCCATAGCGCGATCGGATGACGGTGATCGTCGCCGCGCCGGCCAGCATGTCCCGGAGCGCCTGCACCTGCTTCGGCGGCGCGATGGTATCTCCTTCCACGCCCAGCAGTGACACGGGTACCATGATCCCGTGCGGGTCGGACCGATGCAGGTCAAGTGATTCGGACAGCGCACAATACCGTTCGGCTGCCCACGCCGCTGCGAACCGTTCGCCGCAGTGATCGAGATACGCTTCGACCGGAAACCGGCGCGCGCTCCCATTCTCGATTCGCCCGGCCGCAAACCGCTCCGCAAATTCGGCGTCGGTGCGATACGTCGTAATGGCCAGCGCACGCGCCAGTGCTACGCCATCCCGCGGTCGGCCAGCCGCCTCGCCCAGCCGCACGATCCGCCGCTGGATGACACGACGGGCCGTCGCCATGGGGTGGGTCTGATGCGCGGCGCTCAGCACCACGAGGTGCCCGACGAGGTCGGGGCATCGTTCACCGAATGCGAGCGCCACCATTCCGCCGTAGGACGCGCCAACGATCGCGGCCAGCGTTTCGATTCCGGCGAGCTGCATGGCCCTGGCAAGCACAGCGGCCTGATCGGCGGTGTCGGTCGGGGCGCCATCCACCGTTGCCCAGTCGAGCGAGAGAACCCGGAACTGCCGGGTGTCGAGCGCACTCCCGGGCCCGATCAGCCAGTCCCACCAGCCGGGGCTCGGGTCGAGCGCATGACTCGCCACGTGGCAGTGCGCCGAGATGCCCCCGAGGACCGCCACGACGGGAAGTCCGGGCTCCCCAATCAGCTCGGCTGACACTGCGCTGAGCGTGACATGGCCGCCATAGCGCCCGGCAATCGGGCCGGCTTCGCAAAGGGAAATGCGCCGAGCCGGGAGAGCACCCGGATCGCTGATCGGCGCGGCGAGGGCGGGAGCGGTGCTGCGCGTCAGGACTGCGGTCTGCGGAGGCGACATGAGTGACCTGCATGAAAAAGGCCCGGGCGACTGACGCCGCCGGGCGGTTCGCGTTTTAGCTCTTTGTTTAACGTGGCGGCAATAGGCGGCAACTGACCACGGGTAGAGCGATTGTGCGGGGGAGTGTACTGGGTGGAGCGTCGAGCGTCAAGCGGGAGAGTCGTCGGTCATCGGTCGCCGGTCGTCAACCGCGCTGTCACTCTGAGGCCGCGAAGCGGCCGAAGAGACGGAGCTCAGCCGGGAATAGGTCCCTTCGCTTCGCTCAGGGTGACAATCTCCGGCACTTGTGACGACTGACGACCGATGACCGACGACCCTCAGTATCCCTCCCCCACATCCACCACCCTCTCCGGCACCCGCCCCGCTTCCAGCGCCTCAAGCGCCGAGAGGAACCCATCCACCGCG
>DASTFH010000150.1:0-13111 GCA_035708725.1 Gemmatimonadales bacterium
GGTCGGCGCCATCTGTGGCATGCGTATCAGCTGCGTCATCTGCGGATCAGCTCCTCACCAGTCGTTCGAGTGTGGCCTCGTCGTCCTCGGCCATCGCGCGTTCGGCGCGCAGTGCATCGAGATCACGGCCCAGTGTCGCCACGGCGAGCAGCTTGCCGTCGCTCCAGTAGCCCACGCTGGCAGACCCATCGCTCAAGCTGCCCGACAGCTCCGCCCTGTCCCACCTGTCAGCGTGCCCCGTATAGCTCACGGTGGTGCCGTAGTGCGCGCTCCAGAAGAACGGCACGTCGCGGAAGGGCGAGTCGAGTCCCAGCATGTTGCGCGCGGCCGACTGCCCCTGCCGCTCCGCCACCACCCAGTGCTCGACCCGCATGGGGCGGCCGGTGCGGCCGTTCGGCACCCGCGCGATGTCGCCCGCCGCATAGATGCCCGGCACGCTCGTCTCCATCCGCTCGTTCACAACCACGCCCTTGTCGAGCGCCGCGCCCGCCGATTCGGCAAGCGCCAAGCGCGGGCGCACGCCGATGCCCACCACGATGAGATCGGCCGCGAGGTCGGCGCCGTTGTCGAGGTGCACCGACGCCCGGTTGATCCGCTCCACCTTGGACTCGAGATGGAATTCGACGCCGTTCTCTTCATGCACGCCGCGGAGGAACGTGCCAATCTCGCGGCCCAGGACCTTTTCGAATGGAACCGCTTCAGGCCCCACCACCTGCACGGCCAGCTTCCGCATCCGGAGCGCGGCCGCCACCTCCAGGCCGATGAAGCTCGCGCCGATCACGACCGCACGACTCCCCTCCTTCGCGGCCTCGATGATGGCTCGGCAATCGGCGAGGGAGCGGAGGTAGAAGACCGGCGCGCCGTCCGCCGTCGGGATCTGCATCCGGATCGGCTCGGCGCCGGTTGCGAGCAGCAGCCGGTCATAGGAAATCGTCGCGCCGCCGCGAAGCACGACACGCTTCGCCCCGGCATCGATCCGCTCCGCCAGTTCGCCCAGCCGTAGCGTGATGTTGCGCTCGGCGTAGAACTCCGGCGTGCGGAGCGGAATCCATTCCTCCGGCGCGTTCCCCGCCAGGTAATCCTTGGAGAGATTGGGCCGGTCATAGGGCACGTCGTCTTCCATGCCGATCAGCGTGATGGCGCCCCGGTATCCCTGCGCGCGCAGCTCCTCCGCCGCGGCATTGCCCGCCGCACCAGCTCCCACGATCACGATCGACTGCGACGCGCCGGCCGGCTCACTGGGCGGCGCCGGAGCGTCGCGCCGGCCGGTGATGCGAATGCGACCGTCACGCTGCTCCACACTCCAGCAGCTCACCGGATTGAGCGCGGGCGCGCCGACTGCGCGTCCGGTCGCCAGGTCGAAGCAGGCGTGGTGCCAGGGACAGTGCACGGTGCCGTCGCCCAGCAGCCCCTCGGCGAGCGGCCCACCGTAGTGAGTACAGGTGGCGCCGATGGCGTAGACCCGACCGCCCTGACGCGCCAGCAGCACCGGCTCGCCCTCGGCATGCCCGGCAAGCATGGCGCCGTCTGCGAGGTCCGACTCGGCGATGCCGGCCGTCAAGTCGGGACCGGAGAGTTCGCTGGTTTCGCTGCTCATGGGCGGCTCCATGGTGGCGGGACGCGGGTCACGGGTCACGAGACCCGCGACTCGAGACCCGCGACTCCTTCAAAGCGACTTCAGGTACTCGACCAGGTCCCGCTGCTGATCGGGCGTGAGGCCGAGGTGGAAGTGGTCGTCGTAATGCTTCACGACATCGTCGAGCGTGGCCGCGCTGCCGTCGTGGAAGTACGGCGGATGCTGCCACACGCCATGCAGCGGAGTTGTACGATACAAGCCGGTCGTGGCGCGTTGGGCAAGCGTGGGGTCGGTGCCGACCTCTGATGGCTGGTGCAGCCGCTGGCCGGCGTCGGTCAGGGCCCTCCCGGTGTGACAGTCGCTGCAGCGCGCCTGTCCCGTGAAGAGCGCCTTGCCCCGCGTCGCGGCGGCGTCATCGAAGCTGCCAGCCGGCGGTGGCGGTGCGGCGATCGAGTGCTGGTACTCGCGCAATGCCGGGAGCTTGGAGGTGACCAGGTCGGGCGACTGCTCGATGTGAATCCCGAGCCTCGGGTCGTCAAAGTTCCCGTGGCCGTGCATCTGTGTCACCGCAACATAGGCATTCCAGTAGGAGACCGGGCCCTCGCCCGTGAAGGTCTCCAGCGCCACCTCGTGCAGGCCGTACGCCGGCGGGATCACGGTCGGGTGGTTCTGGCCGTCGTGATTCCAGTACGCGTCATACATGCCGGGACCCCACGACGTGAGCACCGCCTGGGTCGCGGGATCCTGGAGCGCGGGGCTCAGCGCCACGATCGCACCGACGTTCAGGTCACGGTTGGGCCAGCCATCGAGTCGCTGGCCAATGCCCGAGGCCACCGAATTATCCACCGTCGAGTGACAGAGCGCGCAGGTGATTCCCACACTCACCAGGGAATCCTTCCCGTTCACCGTCTCGACCACCCCCTTGACCCCCACCACAGCATTCAGCTTGAGCAGGGCGACGGTCGTGGCCGGGTCGTTGAGGTCGGCGGTTTCCAGAATACCGGCGGGAAGCGCCGCGGCGTCCACCTTGAGCCCGACGCCCAGCGCCGTCGCCGGGCTCACGCCCGACTGGATGACGCGGTGAAGGCCCAGGGTGTCGGTCCAGAACGCTTCATCGCCAAAGGTGTCGAAGCGGAAAATCTCCTTGCCCTGCGCAACGAGCTGGGGATCGAGATCCTCGCCGGGCCCGTTGTCGCCGCCGCAGGCGGAGAGCGCTGCGAGAAGCAGCGCTACTCCACCGCGCAGGCAGAGCCGCGCGCTCACGCGCCCATCTTGGCGCGGAGGGCCTTGGCACCAGCAAGGTGGCCCTGGAACGCCGGTGCGACGGACTTCACGAACGCCTTCAGCTCCTCATTCTGGATGGCGGGAAGCAGGGTGCTGCTGACCGCGTCGAGGACGGCCTGGTGGAAGGCGATTTCATGATCGAGGAACGCCTTGTCGAATTCCTTGCCCTTGAGGTGCTCCAGCTTGCTCATGGTCATCGCAAGCTCGGCGACACTCTTGTCGCCCTTGGGCGGTGTCGGGGTCACCTTGAGCTTGGCGGCGAGGTCGCGAGCCATCTGGCGAACCTTGGTGTGGTCATGCACAAAATTCTTGGCCAGGTCACGGATCGCGGGGTCGGTGGCCTTCTGGGCGCCGAGGCCGGCTGTCTGGATGTCGGCGGTATTGGCGTTGTCGAAGATGGCGACGATGGTGGCGTCATCGAGCTTGGGTGCGGGCGTTTTGGCCGACTGGGCGGCGAGGGTGACGGGAAGGGCGAGCAGGAGAGCAGCGACGGCGGCAACGGGGCGACGCATGGGAGCACCTCGGACAGGGTGGAAACGGGACGGGACCAGCCCGTCAGGACCTGCCCAACATGCCGCCGGTAGTCTAAAAAGTCAAGTATTTATTTGACATATTGTGCTGAGGGAGTCTTTTCCCCATATTCCGGGCTCTGATAAAGGAGACTAAGTCGATGTGGAGCAAGCGAGTCTGGGACAGTACCCGGGGCCGGATCGTCAACCTGCTGCGGCGGCGCCCGCAGACCGTCGAGGAGCTCGCCGCCGAGCTGGGCGTGACCGACAACGCGGTCCGCGCCCAGCTTGGTGCATTGGAGCGGGACGGGCTGGTGCGTGCGGCGGGGTCGCGGAAGCCGCCGGCGGCCGGCAAGCCCGCGGTGCTCTACGACGTGCCGCTCGAGGCCGACGCGCTCTTCTCGCGCGCCTACGCCCCGATGTTTACCTCGCTGGTCACGACCCTCGCCGAGCAGATGGACGGGCCGGAGCTGACGGAGCTGCTGGTGGAGGCGGGCAAGCGCCTCGCGGCCGCCTACCCGGTTGTTGCCGCCGATCGTGCGCACCGCCTCGCCGCGGCCGCCGAGGTGATGCAGCAGCTCGGCGCCCAGGTCGAACTGATCGAGGGACCCGATAGTATTACCCTTCGAGGGTCGTCCTGCCCGCTGGCCGTGGCGGTCGAAAAGCGCCACGAAGTGTGCGTCGCCATGCAGGCCTTTCTCGAGGCGATGCTGGGCGAGCCGCTGAGGCAGTGCTGTGAGTATGAGGAGAGACCGAGATGTTGCTTCAAGACGGGCAGGGCGAGCGAGGCGAGCAGGGCGAGCAGGTAGGTCGTCAGTCGTCGGTCGTATCCTGCCTTCCAACCCACCTGCTCGCCCTGCTCGCCTCGCCGACCTGCTCGCCCTGACATGTCCCGTGCTTTCGTAAACGACGATGCCGCCGGCGAAGCTGAGCCGGAGCATCGCTATCCCCTGCCGGCCAGGGACGACCCCGGGTTTCCCCTCGCCGCCGCGCGGGCGCTGCTCGACGGCGCCAACGTCGGCGACTCGATCGGTGCGGAAGCGGCCACCGGTTACGCCTTTGGCACGCCGGAACTGATTCCGCAGGTGGAACTCATCCTGGCCGATGCGCGGGAGCGGGGTGATGAGCGGCTGGAGGTGCTGGCGGAGCGTTTTCTCAGGCGAGCAGGTTGGCAGGGCGAGCAGGGCGAACAGGGCGAACAGGGCGAGCAGGGCGAGCAGGGCGAGCAGGGCGAGCAGGTTACCGGGACAGCGAGTTGAAGAGCAGCCAGGTGAGCGCGGCGGCGCTGTCGCGCTTGCCGTCAATCTCTGTCCATGTATCCTCACCAAGCAGTTCCAAATCCCGCGCCAGGGTGAGCAGGCAGCCAATCTCGGCAAGTGAGCCCATCGCGATATCCAGGAAGCGGCGAAACTCCCTTGGGCCCTGCTTAGCAGAGCCTTCAGCGATATTCGCGGCCACCGACACTGCTGCGCGGCGCAGTTGGGACGTGAGCCCGAACCGCTCGTCAGCAGGCCAGCTGGCCGTGGACCGATAGACGGCCAAGACCAGCTCGCGTGCTCTCTGCCAAGCCAGCAACTTCTCGTACTTGTTCATGCGAAGAATGTGGCCAGCCAGGAGCCACGAGATGTAACCGCCAAACCGCGGAATGGCACGTTTTCCTGCTCGCCCTGCCCTCCTGCTCGCCTTGCTCGCCCTGTCACTCCCCTGCCAGCTTCGCCATCGTCTCCTTCACCTGCTTCACCTGCGGCTGGAGGTCGGCATCGGCGTTCTTCCAGAGCGCCACGAACTGGCCGTAGTACTGCAGCGCCTTCTGGCGGTTGCCCTTCGATTCATAAATCTCGCCCAGGCGGCGCAACGTGGAGGGCTGCCAGATGGCATCCTCCACGCCGTCGTTATCGGTGTTCGGCAGCGTCGCGGCCAGTTCGTAATACTTGAGCGCAGAGTCGGTGAGGCCGGCGCGGTCGAATGCCTGTCCCACGAAGTGGCGGCCGCAGGGCGAGCAGTGGGTTGTGTTCACCGCGCGGAGCCCCGCGTCCGCCGCATCTCGCCATCGCCCCTCGGCGCTCGCCACGTAGGCGTCCCACCTCGGCTCCTGCCACGGCCGGCGTTCTGCTTCCGGTACCGCACGCTCCCATTCAGCGCGCAACCGCTTGACCTCCGCCGCCCGGCCAACGGCCGCCTGCATCTCCGCGAGGGCAAAAAGCGGGCGGTCCGCACTCGTGAGTGCGGTGAGGAGCGGCGATCGCTGCAGCGAATCGAGCGTCGCGAGCCCGCGGGCGACGTTGCCCCGCTGGAACAGGTCATGACCGGGACGCGCCATGAGTACCCCAGCCGCGAGTGAGGAGTCGCCCTCGGCGAGGAGCCGGGCGGCCATCTGGTCGAATTCGGACTCGACCGCGCGCAGCTGGCCGTGCACTTCGTACACATTGGAGAGGTAGAGCTGCGCGATGCGATTCGGATTGCTGCCAGTCGCTGCCGGACGCAGGACCGAATCCATCTTGTCGTAGTCGCGCCGGACCGAGGCCGTGAACGCCACGTTGGCGAGCGTGATCACCGCATCCGGTGCCCTGGCCTGCAGCTGCGCCACCACCGAATCGGATGCGGCGTACTTGCCTTGTGAAATCAGCGCCTGGCTCAGGTTGTCGTACATGGTGAGCGACGGCTGGTGCCGCATGCCCCGCCGCAGGATCGTTTCGGCGCTGGCGAACTCCCCCATGGTGTTGTACATCAACCCCAGGTTGTTGATCGCCACCGGGTTGAGCGAGTCGATATCGAGCGCACGCTGGTAGGAGCGGATCGTCTCGTCCGGCTTGTACTCGACATTGGAGTAGTAGTACGCCTCGGCCAGCGCGCGCTCAAGCTGCGGCAGCCGGTCGCGATGGCGGAAGGCGGCACTCGCGGCGTCACGCTGCTGCGACGCGCTTCCCACCATGTTGCCGATCACCACCGCCAGCTTCCGCAACGCCATCGCGAAACTGGTGTCGGTCTGCACCGCGCGCACCAGCAGGTCCCGCGCGGTGGGATAGTCGTTGGCGTCGAAGGCGCGTTGCGCCCGGGAGTAGAGCTCCAGCGCCGGGAGCGAGGCGGTGGTCACCTGCTCCAGCGGGTCGCTCGATCGGATGGTCCGGAGCGATTCACCAATCTTTTCGCGCAGCGACTTCGACAGCCGGTTGAGCGCGGGAATCAGGTCGGCATTCCCTTCGGCCGTCTCCCGCACCGGCGCCAGGATGTTGCCATCCACCGACACCAGCCGGGCCGTGAGCACGTAGCCCGTGCCGAGCGACGAGACATCGCCGGACACGATGGCCTTGGCGTTGGCGCGCCGGGCCACGTCACGTGCCAGTGTCTCGGTGAGAGCTGTGCCCGGCTGCTGCCCCATTCGCTGCAGCGTCTGGCCAATCTCCTGCTGGTTCACCAGGCGCACCGCGCTCGACTGGCCCAGGTCGACCCGCAAGGCCTCGGACAAGGAGGTCGAGAGCGTCGAGTCGGGGGTGTGATTCTCGAAATCGGCGAGCACCAGCCGGTCTTCATTGCTCAGCGTGCCCGCACTCAGCAGTGTGGCACCAGGGCCGATCCCGAAATGCCGGGAGATACCGTAGCCCACGGTCGCCAGCAGCAGCGCGCCCAGCGCGAGCCCGCCACCCCAGAGCGCCCGGCGCCAGGTGAACCACTGCTGGTGCACGGGCTCCGGCTCGTAGCGGAAGGCGCCGGTTGCCTTGAGGATGGCGCGCTTCCGTTCCAGCCGTCCGGTGTAGAGCATCACCGGGAAGCCCGCCAGCATGCAGGCGAGCGCGCCAATCCAGACCCAGTCGGCCAGGTCGAGCACGCGCGTGAGCAGGTAGGCGATGCCGGCCACGGCGGCGGTGGCCAGCGCAAAGAGCACGGCCACCCGCGCCGGGTGTGCGCGCCGCGCCGATCGCTCGGCGGCGACCCGCACCGCGGGTACCGGCGCCGTCGGCACCGAGGGAGTGCCGCCCGAGGGGGTGGTTGCAATCTCCAGCTGCTCGCCGAGCTCCGCGGCACTCTGCCAGCGATCAGCGGGATGCTTGGCGAGGCAGCGCATCACGATCTGCGAGATGTCGGGCGGAATCGTCTGGCGGTAGGCGTTGACCGGCTCGGGCGTCTGGGTCACGTGCGCGGCGAGCATCCCCTGCGGCGTCGGCGCCATGAAGGGCGGACGGCCGCACAGCATCTCGTAGGCCACGACACCGAGCGCGTAAATATCGGCGCGATGATCGAGATTGGGATCGGCGGCGGCTTGCTCCGGCGCCATGTAGGTGGGGGTCCCGATGGTGACGCCGCCGGTGGTGAGCCCCATGGTGCGGTTGGCCGACGCACTCACCGCCTTGGCGACGCCGAAGTCGGTGACCAGCGCGTGGCGGCCCGCCAGCATGATGTTGTCAGGCTTGATGTCGCGATGCACCACGCCGCGCCCGTGGGCGTAGGCCAGCGCGTCAGCAACGTCGCGGAGGATCCGGATGGCATCGCCCACCGGCAGCGCGCCGGTGCGTGCGAGCCGTGAAGCCAGCGACTCGCCGTCAATGTACGGCATGACGTAGTAGAGGAGCCCATCGGCGACACCGGCGCTCAGCACCGGCACCACATGGGGATGCTGCAGCGAGGCCGCCACCTTGATTTCGCGCTCGAACCGGTCGGCGGGAATTCCCTCGGCGGCTTCAGGCGGGAGCAGCTTGATGACTACCTTGCGGCCCAGCCGGGTCTCTTCCGCAAGGAAGACGTGGCTCATGCCGCCGCCGCCGAGTTCCCGTTCGATCCGGAACCCGTCGCCGAGCGCTGCCTGCAGCCGTTCCAAGAGCTCAGCCATGGGAGGCCTGGGTGGGAGACGGGGGGAAAGATACGGCAGGGCGAACAGGGCGAACAGGGCGGACAGGGCGGACAGGGCGGACGAGGCGGACACAAGGACAGACGGACGGCGAAGGGCACGAAACACGGGACGAGCTGTCACCCTGAGCGCAGCGAAGGGGCCGAAGCACCGGCCGGGTTCCGCCCCTTCGCTCGCGCTGCTCGCTCAGGGTGACAGTCGAGCGTCGACCGTTGACCGTTGACCGTTGCCCGTTGACTATCTTCCCCCATGACCCATGAACGTGCTTTCATCGCCGGTGCCGGCCCCATCGGGCTCGCCTGCGGCATTTCTGCGAAGCGCCGAGGGCGCGACCCGCTCCTGGTCGACGCCGGCGCCATTGCCAATTCCATTTTTCACTACCCGGTCGGGATGACCTTCTTCACCACGCCTGAGCGGCTGGAGATTGGCGGCCATCCGATCGTGAGCGCCGGCGCCAAGCCGACTCGCGAGGAAGCGCTCAAGTATTACCGCGGCGTGGCGCGGGCGGAGGAGTTGCGGATCCGCACGTTCACCCGGCTGCGGGACGCGAAACGCGAGCGCGATGTCATCCGTTGCGTGCTGGAGAGCCGGGCCGGCCTGGAAGCGCTCACCTGCGACGTTCTGGTGCTCGCCACCGGCTACTTCGAACAGGCCAATCGGCTCGATGTGCCGGGTGAGGACCTCCCTCACGTGCACCATTATTTCGATGACGCGCACGTGGGCGCCGGGCTCGATGTCGTGGTGATCGGCGGCAAGAACTCGGCGGTGGAAGCGGCACTCCAGCTTTATCGGGCCGGCGCGCGGGTCACGCTGGTCTACCGCGGCTCTACCCTCAAGCCGAGCGTCAAGTACTGGCTCCGGCCAGACTTCGAGAACCGGGTCAAGGCGGGAGAGATCAGCGCGCGGTTCGGGGCCGAAGTGCTGCGCATCGAGCCTGAGGACGTAGTGATCCGGAATGCCGGCGGCGGCGAGGAGCGGCTGCGCGCTGACCGCGTCTATGCACTGATCGGTTTCCAGCCCGACTTTGCGCTCTTTCGGAAGATCGGTATCGAGCTTGACGACGACGGCCGCCCCACCATCAATCCGGCAACACTCGAGACCAACGTCCCAGGCGTCTACATGGCCGGCAGTATCGTCGCCGGGACGAAGATCTCGGAGGTTTTCATCGAAAACGGCCGCTACGATGGCGAAAAGATCTTCGGCGATCCCGCCGACCGCGCCGAGGCACAGGCGCTCTATGAGGCGAGCCCGAGGCCGGTGGGGGAGTAGGCGGACAGTTGGACAGGTGGACAGACGGACAGTTTTCAGACTGGGGGCTTGATGCTGCGATACAGGCCCCAGAGGATGCGACCGAGCTCATCGCATTCAGCCCCAATGGATTCCGAACTTGCCGGGTCGAGGTAGCCAAGGTCTGTGGCGAGCCGCAGCATGTACTTGACCTCGGAACGCGACCCCAAGGCAATATTGAGGTAGCGACGGAACTCCCTGGCTCCATGCTTAGCAGCCCCTTCGGCGATATTGGAGGGGATTGAAATGGCCGCGCGGCGAATCTGCGGGATGAGGCAGAACTTTTCCGCAGCCGGCCAAGAGTTGGTGACTCCGTAGATTCGGAGGACGAGTTGATGGGCTCGTTGCCATGCCAGGAGCTGCTCGAAATCGGGCATGGCCCAACCTAGCACCGCGCTCGCACCACGCCGTACCGAAAACCTGCGAGCCGGACCCCTGCAACGCGCCTCTCTGTCCATCTGTCCATCTGTCCATCTGTCCATCTGAACCAGGAACTCCCTCGTGCTCCGCACCCTCTGCCTCGACATCGGCGGCACCCACCTCAAGGCTGCCATTGTCGCACCGGATGAATCGTTCCTGAGCGATCGGGTGATGAGCGACACACCTGATCCGATCGATCCGCCGCTGCTGATGGAGAAGCTGGGTGAACTCGCCGAGCGGTTGCCGCCGTTTGAGCGGATCGCGGCGGGCTTCCCCGGCATGATCCGCCACGGCGTGATCCGCACCGCGCCCAACCTCGGCACCGCCGTCTTCGCCGGGTTCGACCTGCGCCATGCGCTGGAAGCGCGATTCGGCCGCCCCGCGCGCGTCGCCAACGACGCCGACATCCAGGGCCTCGGCGCCATCCGTGGCGACGGCATGGAGATGGTGATTACGCTCGGTACCGGCTTCGGTACTGCCATTTTCCAGGACGGCGCGCTGGGCCCGCACCTGGAGCTCGCCCACCATCCCTTTCATCACGGGCGCACGTACGAGGATCTGCTGGGCGACGCGGCGCTCAAGCGCGACGGCGAGCCAACCTGGCGCGCCAGTCTCCGCCACGCCGTGGAACAGTTGCGGGCACTCACCGCCTTTGATCACCTCTACATTGGCGGCGGCAACGCCCGGCTGATTGACCCCGGTTCGTTGCCACCGGATGTGAGCGTGGTGCCGAATTCGGAAGGGATCGCGGGTGGGGTCTGGCTCTGGGAGAAGCGGCGCAAGCGCTGATGCGCCAACTTTAGCACTGCTGGCGGCGTGACCCACGGCAGCTGCGCCGGGGGTGGCCGCCCAGATCGGAGGAACGCATGTTCCGGGAAATCCTCGTACCGCTGGACGGCAGCCGGGTCGCGGAGACCGCCATTCCGGTGGCGGCCGCCATCGCCGCCCGCCACCAGAGCCGACTGCACCTGGTGGCGGTCCACCGCCCCATCGTCCTGACCTCGGGCCTGATGCTCTCGCCCGAAGTACCCTTGAGTGCCAGCGCGGAGCTCGACCGGATCGCGCACGAGCAGCTCGTGAAGTACGTGGCCCAGTGGGAGAAGACCATTGCGGAGGGCGACGGCCTCAACATGCGGGCCGTGGTGCTGGATGGCACTGCCGCCGTCGCGGACCAGCTGCTCCGCTACACGGAATCCACACTGGTGGACCTCGTGGTGATGCATACCCACGCGCGCGGCGTCGTCGGCCGGATGTGGCTGGGTAGCGTGGCCAACGGGCTGGTGCAGCACGGCGGAATTCCCTGCCTGTTGCTGCGCGGCCCGCGGCCGGGCAGCGATCAGGAGGCCTCGGCCCTGCCGCTCCGGCCGCGGCGCATCCTCGTGCCGCTCGATGGTTCGGAGGAAGCCGAACTGGGCGTCGACTTCGCCATGGCGATGGTGGTGGACGGCCTGACCGAACTGCGACTGCTGGGCGTGGTCAGTCCGTTCCCATTCGCGAACACGGCGCGTCAGCAGGGTGACGAGCACGCGGCGCAATTGGAGATGGATCGGTACCTCGGTGACGTCGCCGTCCGGGTGCGGGCGCAGGCCATCCCGGTGCAGACCCGATCGGTCCTGCATCTCAACCCTGCATCGGCGATTCTCGATAATGTCGCCGAGTGGGAGGCTGATCTCGTCTCGGTCGCGGCTTCACAACGGGGTACGGCGAGCCGGATTTTCCTTGGCAGCGTGATCGACTTCCTGCTGCGGCGCTCCACGGTCCCGATGCTGGTATGGCGCAATCGCGAGCTGGCCGGCACGACGCTCCTGCCGCCCCCGCATGGAGAGGAGTGAAGACGGCGAGGGGTCCAGGGGTCGAGAGGTCGAGGGGTCGAGGGGTCAAGAGGTCAAGAAGCTAATCTCGACCGCCTTGACCGCCTTGACCGCCTCAACCCCCTGCCGCTGCTCTCCCCAGCGCCCGCACGAATCCCGCAACGTGATGAGCGCCAGCTTCATCAGCCAGGAACGGGTCCATTACCGTTGACCGCAGGACCACCAGTCCCGCCTCCCCGCTGTCTTTCCACTCCTGCACCGAGCCCACGCCGAGGCGCTCCAGCAGCGGCGCGATGGCGCCGTCGTACATGGGTGACTGCAGGCGGGTCCGGGTGAGGAAATATTCGGGCGCCTCGGCGCCGTGGCCGGCGCTCATCCGCCGGTAGATCGCCTCGTTCAGCGCGTTCACGTCGGCCAGGGAGCGAGCGCTCCCCGCGGCCAGCAGGAAGCAGACGATGTTGATATCCGGCTCGGGAAGCATGACGACGCGGAAGCCGTCGAGCCGTGCGTTGGCGAGAGCGGCGTGGAGACGGCGCGCGCCGACGGCGGTGCGCTCGATGAGATAGCCGTACCCGCGTTCGTCCAGCGGCAGGACCTTGTGGCTCAGCCACACCGACGCGGCTGCGGCACCCGGCTTGGATCCCTCAAGGATGTAGCGGCCCAGGAACTCCGTGTCCTCGACCGGTCCGTGATGGAGCCGGGTGAGATAGGGCGGGTCCACCGCGACCAGCATCCGTGCCCGGCGATCCTTGAGCAGGAAGGCACCGGCGGGATACGGGATATAGCCGAGCTTGTGGGGATCGATCGACACCGAGTCGGTGTCGCCCAGCGCTTCGAGTGATGCCACCAGCTGGTCCGAGGGCCAGTCGAGTCCGGTCCGGCCTCGCACCTCAACCGCCTCGCGCCGGCTGCCATCGCCGTGGCGCATCATGGCCGCCGCATACCCGCCATAACAGGCATCGGCGTGCAGGTGAAAGGCGAGATCAAGCTCGCGTGCCGCGCGCTCGCGCAGTTCCACCACCTGGTCCAGCCGGTCCACGGCGCTTTCCTCGGTACTGCCGCTCACGCTGACGCACGCCAGAATGGGCGTGCGGCGCGCAGCCGCCTGCTCCAGCGCTGTCCACAGCGCGCCCTCATCCATTCGGCACCGTGAGTCCACCGCCACCGGCACGAGCTGGTTGCTGCCAATGCCGAGCGCACGGACAATCTTCTCCCACGAGTAGTGCGCAGTGGCCGCGACCAGCACGATGGCCGGCGGCAGCGTGTCACCGAACCAGTGCGCCAGTCGCACCCCGTATTCCTGGTATCCCACGGTCGCGAGGGAATGGGCGTCGAGCGCCCGGCGCACGGCGTCGGGCGGCGCGGAGCGCTGCAGCGCGTC
>DASTFH010000151.1:0-68097 GCA_035708725.1 Gemmatimonadales bacterium
CCATCCGTGTCCTCCCGATCGGGCAACCGTCGGCGGCACCAGGGAGAAGAACGGCGGCGCAAGCTCCGACTTCAGCCTGTCATTGCGAGAAGCGGCCATCCAGCCACGACTGGGTGGCCGTTTCGTTTTGAGGGCATGAGGCGTAGGGCGCAGGACGTCCCAAGCCCTGCGCCCTACGCCTCATGCCCTTCTCCAGCTCCCCAATCAAACCTCCCCCGATACCCCCGCCGTCCATCCAGTTGCCATGGCTTCCTGCTGGTCACCAGCGCATCGGCGGTGAAGTTTGTGGGATCGCCCAGCACATCGGCCATGCTGGCCGACTTGGCGCTGGCGTTGTCGGCGTAGTGGAGGATTTCCGCCTCCAGTGTCATCGGCCGGACGGCCGCCCCGAACTCTTCCTTGCCGTGATGCGAGAGGATCATGTGCTGAATCAGGTCGGCCTCGCCGTCGAGGCATGGCGCGGGCGTGCATTCGCGGAGCCGCCGGTCGAACATGAGCGAGCCCAGAACCACGTGTCCGCAGAGCCGTCCAACGTCCGTGTAGTCAAAGATCCCATTCCAGCGATAGCACTCCAGCTTGCCGATGTCATGCAGCAGCGCACCGGCCAGCACCAGATCCTCGTCGCCCCTGGAGACCCTGGCGATGGTGCGGCCGATCGCCGCCACTTCAGCCACGTGCTTGAGCAGGCCGCCGAGTTCGGCGTGATGGCCCACCGGGCTGGCCGGACACTGCTCGAACCGGCGGCGGAAATCATCGTCGTCAAAGAAGAGCCCGAGCACCTTCCGCAGTCGCGGACCGCGCGTGCCGTGGCGCCATTCGTCAAGCTTGCGCCAGTATTGCTCGGTATTGCCCACCGATGGCAGCAGCTCGCCCAGCTCCACCTGGCCCTCGGGCAGGACCCGGATGGAACTGATGCACAGTTGCCGCTTGCCGCGGAATTCACCGACCTCAGCGATCACCTGCGCCACGTGCCCCTTGCTGATGCCGGCGACGCGCTGCTGATCGGCGCCCCAGAACGGCGCGGACTCGATGCGGCCGCTGGCATTGCTGAGCGTGAGGACGGTGCAATCCTTGTCGCCCCCGTAGGTGCGGGTCTGGACGTCCCATACGAGGAAGGCGTGCTGGAGCCGCTCGCCCACGGCGAGCTGTTTCAGGTCGTGAATGGCCATGACGGGCAAACTTATCGCCGGGTCGTGACAACCGATAGCTGGGGCCCGGCGGGCGTGCTAGTTTGCGCGCATGACCGATGCGCAGCATGTACTCCTCCTCGATGGCGACGACCACCGGCGTCGGTCCCTTGCCGCCATGTTTCGCGCCGCGGGCCATGTGACCATCGCCGAACGCACCGGATCCGCGGCGGTAGAGGCGCTCGTGGCAGGCCCCGAGGCTGCGACACCGGGCTTTGACGTGCTGGTACTCGACCTGTCGCTGCCGGGTCTCGACGTGAGCGCGCTTCGCCGCGCCGTGGCGCCTGGCATCACCACTCCGCCTGATTCGCTGGACAGCGCCGAGCGCCGGCACCTGGTGCGCGCGCTGGAACACACCGGCGGTAACCGCCGGCAGGCCGCGCTGCTGCTTGGCATCTCGCGGTCGACGCTGTTGAACAAGATTCGGCGGTATGGGATAGAAAGCGCGGGACGATGACGTGAATGCCGCGTCACCGCACGATCCGCAGCCGCCCCAGCCGCGACAACACCATTGACCGCGTCACACCCCGGTACGTCACCGTCCAGGTGCCATTCGACACGCCGAGGCCAAGGGTCGTGGGCGTCACCAGCACGCTGTGCGAGGGACCGGTAAGCGTGACATTGCGCGTGCCCGGCCCGGGCTCGCTCCACCAGGCCACCGTATCGCCATGTTCCACCAGCCCGATGGTGAGGCTGTCGGGCCGGAGGTGCAGCACCGCGATCCGGCTCCGCGTCGTGGCGATCATGCGGGCCCGCATGTGAGCGCGGGCCAGGCGTTGCACTTCCGACTCCACCGTAATGCTGGCGAGCGGGCGTTCGAGCCGGGGCACCGTGATGAGGAGCATGAGCCCCACGATCACGACCACCACCAGCACTTCCATGATCGACATGCCGTTGCGCATGGCGACAACTTCGCACGCCAGCGGCGATATCCATCACCCCGATTCTGCGCAACGGGGCCATAACGCGCGCGGCACTTGCCCGCACTCGGATGCAGGGGCATGTTAGCGTCGAGAAGTCGAGATGGTCGAGGGGTCGAGGAGACCGTCGCCACGAACTTGACTGTCTCGACCTCTCGACCGCCTTGACCCGTCCAGGAGCCAGCCGTCACGTGGAAATCAGTCTGCTCGATCCAGCACTCGATCAAGGGCACGATGCACTGCATGCCATGTTTCAGGCCAATGCCCGGTTCGTCGCGACCAGTGGGGAGGAGCACCTCCGCGTCACCGCGCTGGGTGCCTATCTGGTCATGCGGCTGGTAGCGCGGACACTCGACGGCGCCAGCCAGGACGATGCGGCGCTTGAACTGCAGCGACTCAGCACCGCGCAGTTCGTGGACGACCTGCCGACGACCCTGGCCGAATGTGCCCACCTGCGGTTTGTGCTGGCGGCGTTGCCCGGCGACGACACGGAACTGGTGCCGCTCCGGCGTGCCCTCCTCCGCTATGCCGGCTGGCTGGAACGCGAAGGCCGCCTCGACATGGCGCTGGAAGCGCTTCGGCTCGTGGCGCGCACCTGGGATGGCGATATCCCGCCGGGTGAATTCACGTCGCTGGCGCTGGACGTGGGCCGGGTGAATCGCCAGCTGGCCCGGTTGCGCCTCGCCGCCGACGCCTACCGCGCCGCCTCCGAGAGTGCCCGCCTCGCTGGTGATCGCCTGGCGCAGTACCGCGCTTGGCTCGGCGGCATCTCGGTGCGCCGGCTCGAGGGAGAGACGACGGGACTGGATGGCGAACTGCGCCTGCTCCTTGGCGAGTGCCAGGATGATGCCGCGCTCACGCCGCTCGTGCCGCTGATCCACGCCGACCTGGGCGCGCTCTCCAGTGCTGCCGGCCGGCCAGACGACGCGATTCGTGCCCTGGTCCAGGCCACCCGCGCCACCCGGTCCGTGGCCGAGCGCCTGCAGATGCTGGTCGGGCTTGGCCGCATCCTCCTCGAGCTCGGCATTCGCGATCTGGCGGCCACGCTGCTGGAACACGTCGCTGCCCGCTCGCCCGATCGCCTGGTGCGTGCCGGCGCCGAGGTCGAGCTGATGGACATCGCCTCACGCGAAGGCAACCGCCTCGGCTTTGAGCGCATCCGTGCCGGGCTTGGCCGGCTGATGTGGAGGCTGCCAGCCGCGATGCGGGCGGAATTTCATTATCGTGCGGGGCTCGGGTTTGCCCGGTTCTCGCAGCGCGGCCGCGCCAGGCGGAGCTGGGCCACGGGTCGGACGCTGGCCATCAGGGAAGGGCTGGATCGCTGGGCCGATCTGTTCTGCAAGCTGCGGGATTCCGAAGGCGAGCAGGCTCACGCGCCCGGCAGCGAGGACGCGCTCCCGTCCCAGGGGCGTGAGCTTCTCCTGGGCGAGGTGCGCCGTCTCCTCCATCCGGTGGCCCGACCTGTCATGTCCGAGGTGGAACTCGTATGACCGCGCCATCCGTGCACCCGCCGACTGATCCACTCACGACGCTGCGCGAATATCGCGCGCTGGCTCCGTGGGGACTGCGCGATCTCGCCGCGGTGGCTGGCGCCATTCTCGATGCCTCGGGCGTGACACCCATCAACGCCGCCGCGCGCGCGCTGCCGACCGAGCGCACCATCCGCTTCTACGTCACTCGTCAGCTGGTGGCGCCGCCGGAAGGCCGTGGCACCGCCGCGGTTTACACGTACCGGCACCTGCTGCAGGTGCTGGCCATCAAGCTGCGCCAGATGGACGGGGCAACGCTCGAGGCCATTACTACCGAGCTCACCCACATGACGGGCGACATGATCGAGCGGCGGGTGGCCCAGGTGCTGGGCGCGGCGCTGCCGCCGCCGTCCCGGTTGCCGCTCCTTCAGACGCCGGGCACCGGGCGAGGGCGGGTGGGGCGCGCCGTGCAGGGCTGGATCGCGCCACCTCCCAGCGGCGAAGCAGCGCGCGGCGTCGCCTGCCGGCGAATTGCCGTGGCGCCAGGCGTGGAGCTGCTGATCGACGAAGAGCATCCGGTCGCCCGGCTGCACGGCGGCAGTGAAGCGATTGGCGACGTGGTCCGGCGCGCGCTCGCCACCTTGATGCCGACACTCTGACCCTACTTTCCGGAGCTGACCGATGGGCCTCGTGATCTTTCTCGTGGTCGTGGTGGTCCTGGTGTTGTGGATGGTCGGCGCCTACAACCGGCTCATCTCGCTCAAGAACCAGGTCCTCAACGCGTGGAAGCAGATCGACGTGCAGCTGAAGCGGCGGCACGACCTGATTCCCAATCTCGTCAACACGGTGAAGGGCGCGATGGAGTTCGAGCGCGGTACGCTTGAAGCCGTGATCTCGGCCCGCAACCGCGCGGTCTCAGCGACCGGTGTCAAGGCAACAGCGAAGGCCGAGGGCGAGCTGACCCAGGCGCTGGGCCGGCTCTTCGCGCTGAGCGAGGCGTATCCCGAGCTCAAGACCAACCAGAACATTCTGTCCCTGCAGGAAGAACTCACCAGCACCGAGAACAAGGTGGGGTTTGCCCGGCAGCACTACAATGACGTGGCCACCACCTACAATACGGCGCAGTCCACCTTCCCGACCATGCTGGTCGCCGGCATCGCCAAGGCCTCGCCGGCCGACTTGTGGGAGCTGGAGAACCCGGCGGAGCGGGAGGTGCCGGTGGTGGATTTGGGAGGCGGCGGCAGAGAGCTGAAAGCTGAAAGCTGAAAGCTGTGAGCTGTGAGCTGTGAGCTGTTGTCACTCTGAGGCCGCGGAGCGGCCGAAGAGGCGGAGCCGTAGCCTGCGTGCCTTCGCTTCGCTCAGGGTGACAAGCTCACTCACCCCTCACCCCTCACCGCTCGCAGCTCATAGCTCATAGCTCCAATGACCAACTTCCTCGAACAGCAAGCCGCCAACCGCCGCCGGTCGCAGTGGCTGGTGGCGGGGTTCATTCTGTTCTTTGCCTGGGTCGGCTTTGGCGGCGACCTTGCCTTCGGCCTGCTCACGGCCGACAGCCCGCCCACGGCGTATCATCACGTCGTCCCCTTCATCGGCATCATCACATCCCTGCTGGCGATCGGCATTTGCTGGCATGCACAGCACAAGGGCGCCGAGCGGGTGCTCTGGGCCACCGGCGCATGGGAAATCATCGACCCGGCGACGCCGGAGCAGACCCAGTATGTGAACGTGGTGGAAGAGATGGCGATTGCCGCGGGCATCCCGCGGCCGCGCATCTGGATCGTGCCGGAGGAGGATCCCAACGCCTTCGCGACCGGCACGGACCCGGCCCATGCCAATATCGCGGCGACCGATGGCCTGCTGGCACTGCTCTCGCGCGACGAACTGCAGGGAGTGGTGGCGCATGAGATGGCGCACATTCAGAACGAAGACACCCGGCTCATGACCCTGCTGGCCGGGATGATCGGCGCCATCCTGCTGGTGTCGGACGGAAGCCGGCGGTTTCTCGGCGGCTCGAATCGCAGCCTTGGCGGTCGCAAGGGGGGAGGAGGGAAGGGTGCGGCCGGCATGGTGGTGCTGGTGGTCTGGCTCATCAGCCTCATCATTGCGCCGCTGATCGCCCGCGTGCTGGCGATGTCGGTGAGCCGGAAACGCGAATATCTCGCTGATGCCACGGCGGCGCAGTTCACCCGGAATCCGCTGGCGCTGGCCTCGGCGCTGGAGAAGCTGGACTCGGCCACCCCGGCGACGCGCAGCATCGGCCGGGGCGCGGCGCACCTCTGCATCGTGGATCCGGGAGAGCGATCGATCAGCGACGTTGACGGGCTGGTGGGCGATGTCTTCTCGTCGCACCCGCCCATCCGCCAGCGGATCATTCGATTGAAGGGGATGGGGTTTGCGTTTGCGAAGGCGGCGGTGGGACAGACGGCGTAGGGCCCCTACATCTCCTCCAACTCCCGCCCCAGCACCGCCGGGTCGAACGGTACCGGCACCACCAGGTCAGCTCCGGTCGCGACCCCGGATACTCCGTCACCCGTCAGCGCCACGACACGATAGCTGCGCTCGTTCGCCGGAGGGAGACCGCCGTCGGGCACGTCGAGCGTCGACGCAAAGATGACGAGCGCGTTATCGCCGGTGGAGGCCATCCCGGACAGTTCTGACGCCGCATGACAGCGCCGCACACTCCATCCAGCTTGGCGCAAGAGCAGTGAGACGATCCGCGCCAGCGCTTCATCCGGCAGATAAAGCAGCGCGGCGCCCCGGGCGACGGCGGGCACCGCTGGCGGCCGCACGGCACCGTCGCTCAGGTCGATCATGCGCGTTGTGCCAACGTAGGTGGCGCTGCGCGCATCGCTCAGCGAGCCGATTTGCCGGACGATGTCGCGGATCCGTCCCAGTGCCACGCGCACCTCGGTGAGCCCTTCACGCTGCGCCGGTGACAGCGCTTCGGGTGCCGCGAGCAGGAGGTCCACCTCGGCCGAGGCCGCCATGAGCGGATTGTTGATCTCGTGGTGGAGCGTGACCGTCATCTCACCCATCGCCGCTCGCCGCTCCGCCTGCACCAGCTCGGCCTCCGCCACTTCGAGCGCCCGCTTGAGCGCACGCTCCCGCCGCACCCGCTCCAGCACCTTGGGCAGCAGGTTGGGCAGGGTGCCGTCCTTCACCAGGTAATCGTCGGCCCCCCGCCGCAGCGATTCGGCCGCGAGCGCTTCATTGCCATGCGCCGTGATCATCACCACGCTGGGCGGCTCGCGCCGGTCGCGCAGGGAGCGGAGCAGGTCGACGCCCTCGTGATCCGGCAGCTGATGGTCGAGCAGCACCACGTCCGCCGCCTCGGCCTGCGCCAGGGCTCGCTCGGCGCTGGTCACATGGGCGACGCTGGAGACGCCGGCATTCTGCAGGACGGCATCGAGCAGCCGGATGATGGCGGGGTCGTCGTCCACGATCAGCACGCGAAGCTCATCCATGGCCTGGGGCCTCGCGCGGACGGAAGCCAACCCGGTCGAATTTTTCCCAGCCGGTCTTGCCGCGCCATGCGTCCCACAGTCCGCGCAGCCGCCAGTACACCGTCAGCTGCCGGAAGCCGAGGTTCTCCATCACGGCGTAGGCCAGCAGGATGAAGACGTCACGCCGCCGCTCGAATGGCAGGAGCCCGCGCTGCAACCGGTCGGCGAGCCCGATCCGGAACTTCCACGCGCCCACCAGCACGGCGAAGATGTTCACCAGGATGCCGTACCCGAGCGACGCGAGGAGGAACGCCCACGCGTAGCTCCGGTTGAGGACGTGAAAGCCGAGCAGCTGTTCGGCGACCAGGAAGAGCGCGATGAACACGTAGCCCGAGAACTCGATGATCGGGCCCCAGTACTCGAAGAACCAGAAGGCCGGCAGGGCAAACCAGCCGATCCGGCCGAACTTCTTCCGGAACAGCATTTCGCGATGATAAAGCAGCGACTCGCGGAGCCCGCGATGCCAGCGGCCGCGCTGCTTCCGGAGCGACGCAAGCGTCTCGGGCACTTCGGTCCAGGCCACGGGGTGCGGCAGGAAGGCAATGCGCTTGTCGCGGAGCTTGTCCTTGAGGAAGCGGTGCAGCCGGACAATGATCTCCATGTCCTCGCACACCGTGGTGCGCTGCTCGCCGATGTATTCGCGGACCACCTTGCTGTTCACGAAAGGCGTGAGATACCCGCCGGCACGGATCACGATTTCCTTCTCGAAGACGGCAAAGACGCCCGAGAGGATCAGCACGCTGTCGATGCGGTCGAGCCCGGTGCGGCCCGTCGTGAACGACCGGAGGTACTCCACCATCTGGAACCGCGCCAGGTCGTCCTTGGGAAGGCCCACGCGCACCACCCGGCTGTGCTCGATGGTACAGCCATTGGCGATGGCCACCTGGCCGCCGACGGCGGCCACCCGCGGGTCTTCCTGCACCACCCGCATCAGTTCCTTGAGCGCCCGCGGGTCAAGGATCGAGTCGGCATCGAGCGACACGAAGAAGGGCGCCGTGGAGGCATTGATGCCGGCGTTGAGCGCGTCCGCCTTCCCGCCGTTGGCCTTGTCGATCACGATGACGTGCATCACCTCGTCGGGCAGCGGGATGGTCGCCTCGTAGAGCGCGTGCACCGGTGCCGTGCCGATGGCGTCGCGGTAGGGCAGGTCGGTGCGGCGCAGCTTGAGCGCCGTCCTGAGCCGATCCAGCGTCGTGTCGCTGGAGCCGTCGTTGACGATGACGACCTCGAACCGCGGGTAGTCGCAGTGGATCAGGCTCATCACGCTGTCCACGATGGTCACGTCCTCGTTGTACGCCGGGACGATCATCGTGAGCGGCTTGGTGTAATGGCTCTGGTCGATGAGGTCGAGGTCCTCGACGAAATGTCCGGCCACGCGCCGGCGCACCACCCGCGCGGAGAGCGCGATCAGCAGTGCCTGGTACGTGTTGTACAGGAGGAAGTACGCCAGGAAGAACGGCTGCAGGAACAGCGCGAGAAACAGGAACACATTGACGGCGACTTCCCTCACCGGCACCGCTCCCGCATGGCGTGCACCGCGGCACGGATCGACGGCACCGGATCGGATTCCTCGACCTCGCGCGCCACCTGGTCACGCACCAGCGCCAGCAGCAGCGCCGCCGCCAGCCGGTGCCGCTCGTCGGGTGAGGTGCGCGCCGCCTCGCGCAGCTCCGCAAGATGATTGGCGTCCATCACGGCGCCCGCGGCCTCGGCCGGCGCCACGTCGTCGGGGAGTGCGGTGAGCTCGCCGCGGCTGATGGCCGTCACGGCGGCTGCCGCGCGCACCCGTGGCTCGGCGTCCGCCAGCAGCCGCGCCAGCGTACCCTGGCCCGGCACGGCGCGGAGCAGCATGGCCAGCTCGCGACGGACATCCGCGTCGGGGTCGTCAGCCAGTGCGGCCAGCGGAACCTCGAATCCTGCAGCGGCCGCGGCATGCGCCGCGGCGAGCCGCACCGGGGTCACCGGATCGGTGATGAGGCCCTGCACCAGCGGTTCTGTCGCGAGCTCGGTGCGCACGGTCAGCAGCCGCGCGAGGCCCTCGCGCACCGCCGGCTCCGCGCTCCGCGCCAGCGGGACCATCAGGCGCTGCAGCGCCGGGTGGTCAATGTAGCGCGCCACCTGCGTCACGACGACCGCCTCACGCCCGCTCGCGCCGGAGCCGAGCGCCAGGTCCATGAAGGAATCCCATCCTTCCTGTGCGCGCGCCGCCACATGTCGGAGCACCGACGGATCGTCATCGGCGCGAACCGTGGCAAGCAGGGCCGGCAGTGCCTCACCCACAGGGAGGTGCTCGAACAGCGTGACCGCGGTGCGGCGCACCGTCAGGTTGGGATCGCCGAGCGCGCGTCGTGCGATAACGCCGAGCTCCTCGGAATCGAGCATACCGGCCACCGCCTCGAGTGCCGCGGCGCGCACGTCGGGGCTGGGATCGCCGCGGACAGCCTGCAGCAGGGTGCTCCGGCTCCGGTCGCCCTGGAAGGCGCTGAGTCCCGCCACCACGCGCCGGCGTTCCGCCGGATCGAGCACGCTGCGCATGCCATCTGCGAGTTCCTGCTCCATCTGCGTCCGCGTGAGCGACGCCAGTGCGCGCAGCTCAAGGCTATGTGACTGCCGGAGCCGCATGCCCAGCAGCCGGTATTCGGCGTCGTCGCGCAGTCGGAGTTGGAGCAGCTCCCGCACCGCGTCGTCATCCGGCATGGCGGCGACCCTGCCCGCGACCGTCTCGTCGCCCAGTGCGCCAAGTGCCAGGACCGCCGCCGCGCGCACCGGAACGGGCGTCGCGCCGCTGCAGGCTCGCGCCAGGTCGGGCCGCGCCCGCTCCAGGCCGAGAATGCCGGCGGCGAGCGCCGCCCGCTCACGCACGGCGTCGGCGGGATCATGGGCCAGCATCGCGATGATGCGATCGGCGCGCAACGTCTCGCCCAGCCGGATGGTGGCGGTGAGTGCGCCGGCGCGCACCGTCTCGTCGGGATCGTCCAGCCCTTCACTGGCCAGCGCGGCCGCGTCGGGACTCCGGTGGCGGCCGAGAATCGCAATGGCGGCGGCGCGAAGCGCCGGCTCCGGGTCACGCGCGAACTGGCTCAGGGCCGCGTCGCTGGCCGGTGATGGCGCGTCGGCCAGTGCGCGGGCAAATCCCAGCCGGGTCTCGGGGCTCGCCTTCTCTTCGATGAGTGCGGCGTGGAGCTCGCCGAGCCGGTCGGGTGCGAGCGTTGCCACCGCGGACGTGATGGCCTGGCGCAGTTCCGGTGACGCACCGGAGAAGGCACGCACCAGCGGCTGCACCACACTCTCATCGCCCAGTCGCCCAAGCGCTTCGGCCGCGGCAGCGCGCACCCGGACGTCCGAGTCGCTGAGCCGCTCGACCAGCTCGGGAACCAGCGCGGTGAGGTTGGCGGTCGCGGACGCTTCGGCGGCGGCATGCCGCACCGAGGCGGCCGGATCGGTGAGCAGGCGGGAAATTTCAGCGGAGGCATCGCTCGCGCCGACCAGCCCCAGGGCACGCGCCACCGCGGCGCGCACCGCGACCTCCGGATCCGAGGCCATGTTCCGGAGGTCCATCGTGATCGCCGGACCGCCGAGATCGCCCAGCAGGTGGATGGCTTCGGTGCGCACCGCCTCATCGGAATCGGTCATGCCGGCGAGCGCGGCTGGTACCGCCTCGCGCTGGCCCAGCGTGCGCAAGGTGTCCAGGGCCGCGGCACGCACCGTTGGATCCTGGTCGCTGGTGGCCCGGATCAGCTCGCGGGCAAGGTCGCGACGGCCGGTGCGCCGGATGGCCGCCACCACGGCGAGTCGCACCGCGCTTGACGGATGCAGCAGCAGCTCGGCCAGGAGTTCCCGGGCGCCTGCCGCCGCAAACTTGGTAAGGATCTCGCGGGCTTCCTCCGGGCGGTCGTTCTCCTCGATCATGCGCACCGTGCGCGCGGGCACGCCCAGGCGCTCGAGCGCCACCGCGGAGCGAATGCGCAGCTCGGGGTCGGGGTCATCCAGCGCCACGAGCAGGGGTCCTTCCGCCTGGTCGCCGATCTGCTCCAGCGCTTCCACGCTCCGCATCCGCACCCACCACGCCGGGTCGCCCAGCGAGCGCACCAACCGTTCGATCACTTCGGGATCGTCGAACTGCCCGAGCGCGCCGGCGATGCGGGCGCGCACAAAGGGAGCGGGATCGGTGAGGAGATGTTCGAGGAGGTAGGGCGTGGCCCGGCGGTCGCCCAGGCGACCCAGCGCGTAGGCCGACTTGGCCCGGACTTCATCTTCGAGATCACCGAGGGAGCGGACCAGGACCGGGAAGGCGCGGTGGGCATGCACGTCGCCCAGGATGTTGGCCGCCCACGCGCGCGCATGATGACGGCCCCCTTCCTCCAGAAAACTGATCATCGGCTGGACGACGTGCTCGCCGTGGCGCGTGAGGATGTCGGCCATGCGAGGGGCGAGCCACACTTCGGCGTTGCGCAGTGCCTCGACCAGCGGCGCCACCGCGCGCGGGTCGGCGATGCGGGCCAATGCGCGGAGCGCGATCTCCCGTACGTCGGCATCCTCGGTGCGGGTGTTCTGCACCGTTTCCAGCAGGGCCGGCACGGCCGAGGCGTTGCCGACTCGTCCCAGCAGCTCGGCGGCGAAGGCGCGTTCGCGCCACCGGCGCGCGTGCCGCAGCCGCTCGATGTATTTCTCGATCAGTCCCAGCCGGTCATAGGCATCGAGCAGCCACGCCGGCCGGTCTTCGACATCACGTGCCTGCTCCTCGAGCACCGCTTCGAGCGCCTCGAGATCACGCAGGGAGCCGAGCTGGCGGATGGCGGGTTCGAGCAGCTCGCGCTCGCGTGAGGCGAGGCCGGCCACGAGGTCGCGGTAGGGTCCCTTGCGCGCGGCAAGCCGGCGCTCGAGACCATTGAGGTAGGCGGTGTAGCCGAACCAGATCAGGATCGCGACGGCGCCAATGGCGGCCATCGCGAGCGCGGCGTAGAGAATGAACTGGAGGAACGTCATGGCGCGGACAGCAGGCCGCGGGCGGTACCAAGCAGTTCGGTCACGTCGATCGGCTTGGTGAGGTAGGCGCTGACCCCGACTTCGTCTGCCCAGAAGCGGTCAGCAGCCTGGTCCTTGGACGTGAGCATGAGGACGGGCGTGGCGGAGGTCTCCGGCAGGGCGCGGAGCTGGCGGCAGGTCTGGTAGCCGTTCATCCCCGGCATGACCACGTCGAGTATGACCAGGTCGGGGCTGTGTTCCCGGGCCAGGGTCACGCCATCCGCGCCGCCGGGCGCAGTGAGTACGCGATACCCCGCCATGGCGAGGCAACGCTGCAACAGTTCGCGCTCGATGACATCGTCATCAATGATCAGCACAAGACGGCTCATGACCGGGCCTTTGGCCTACGCCCCGGGGGAGTGGCGGTCAGCTCTCTTCTTCGTCGAGGAATGTGAGCGTGGGTCGGTGGTGGACTACCGTTTCCAGCGCCTTGTGGACCGCTGGATCAATAACCGTGCCCACGAGGTCGCGGAGACGCTCGACAGCCATGTCGGGCGGCATGCGCTCCTGGTAGGGGCGCGAGGTGGTCAGGGCGTCGTAGATCTCGACCGCGCCGATGATCCGGGCCCCGAAGGGGATGGCGTCGCCCGCCAGGCGGTCGGGGTAGCCGTAGCCATCGTAGCGCTCATGGTGGCTGCGGACGAACACGATCACATCCTGCAGGTGAACCAGCGGACTGAGGATCTGCGACCCGACGATGACATGCTGCTTGACGTGGTCGTACTCCTCGTCAGTGAGCGGACCCTGCTTGTTCAGGATCTCTTCCCTGATGCCGATCTTGCCGATGTCATGCAGCCGGCCGGCGGTGCGGACCCGTTCGATGGCTTCATCGTCGAAGCCCATCTCCGCCGCGATGGAGGCCGACATGTCGGCCACCCGTGCGGAGTGGCCCCGGAGGTAGGGATCCTTGGCCTCGAGGGCATTGACCAGCGCCTCGAGGGTGGCGACCGAGATGCGCTCCAGGTTGGCGCGCTCGGCCCGCACCTCGGCCGCGCGCACCGCCACCTCTTCCTTGAGCCAGCGGTTGAGCTCCTGGTCTTCCATCCGCGACGAGCGGCGCGCCAAAGCGCGCTGGATCGCGCGCCCCAGCACATCCAGGTCAATCGGCTTGGTGAGGTAGTCGTAGGCTCCGCGCTGCATGCAGAGTGCGGCGGCCGTGGCATCGTTGACCGCGGTCAGCATGAGGATGGCGGCATTGGGCTCGGCCTGGAGCATCTTGGGCACCAGGTCCAGCCCGCTGCCATCGGGGAGCTTCACGTCGAGCAGGACGCAGGTGATCTTGCGACGCTGCAGCGCGCCAAGCGCTTCCTCGCCGGTGGCGGCGGTCAGCACTTCATAGCCGCGTCCGGTCAGGAACCGTTTCAGGGCACTCCGGATGGAATCCTCATCATCGACAACGAGGACGGCGACAGGACCATCAGCCAGGACCACGAAGACTCCGCGGCGAGGGGAAATCCGTTCCCAAAAGTACGGAACCCCGGTTCGTGAGTCGAGGGTTGGCTCGGTTCACCCGACGAAATCCACCTGTACTCGTTCCGGAATGAGTCCTGCCTCGAACGCGCGGTCCAGCAGCAGGCGCACCGCCTCACGACCCCGCTCCCCGTAGTCCACGGTCCAGTCGTTCACGTACATGCCCACAAAGGTGTCGGTGCGCTCATCCCCGATACCCCGGTTGAACTGCATGGCGTGGCTCAGGGCAGGGGCGCGGTGGGCCAGGCCGTACTCGATGCTGGCGCGGAGGTCACGGGCAATCTGCTGCATGACCGCCTCGCCCAGGTCGCGACGGACCACGTTGCCGCCCAGCGGCAGCGGCAGGCCGGTCTCCCGCATCCACCAGGCGCCCAGGTCCTCCCAGAGGTGGAGGCCGTCATCGGCAAAGGTGAGCTGTCCCTCATGGATCAGGAGGCCCACCTCCACGTCGCCGCGGTGAACCGCATCCTCGATCTGGTCGAATGGGACCACGACGTACTCCACGTCCGGCTGGTAGAGCTGGAGCGCGAGGAATGCCGTGGTCAGCGTGCCCGGCACGGCCACTCTCCTGCCCTTGAGCGCGGTGCGCGGGTCGGCAGGCGCGGGACTCGTGGACACGAGACGCGGGCCATAGCCGTCGCCCATGGAGGAACCCGACGCCAGCAAGGCGTAGGTGCGCCAGAGATGGGCATAGGCGTGAATCGACACCGCTGACACCTCGAGCTCACCCTTCAGGGCGCGCCGGTTCAGTGACTCGATGTCCGACAGCTCGTGGACATACTGGATGTCGCCGGTGTCGAGTTTCCCTTCGGCGAGCGCGTAGAACATGAACGCGTCGTCGGAATCGGGGCTGTGGGCTACGTGGATGAGCATTGAGTTGAGAGTTAAGAGTTGAGATTTGAGGGAGAAGAGCGGGCCAGCCGAGAGTCGATCGCTCGACTCTCAACTCTTAACTCTTAACTCCCTCCCGCTCGACGTCTGAAATCATCTATCACATTCCTGTGATCCACATACTCCTCCCGCCGCGCGGCGCTCTCGGCGGGCCAGGCCTTGAGGAAATCGGCGTAGGCCCGGCGCAGGGCGGTACTGTCGGCCTGGAACTGGGCGATGTCGCCGCGGACGGCGTAGGCCAGGAGATAGCCCGGCGTCACGCGGAGCATCGTGTCGGTGAGCGCCAGCGCCTCGGTGAGCCGCCCGACCTGCGCGTTGAGGATGGCGGCGTGGTAGCGATCGTCCTGCGTCACCGTGTCGAGCTGGGCATAGGCGCCAAGCGCCATCGGCGTGAAGTTGATCACCGTGCTGCTGTCGCCCTGGGCGGCCGCCTGCATGACCCGGTTGTTGAGCCGGAGGAAGCGCTCCGATGGCGAGAGCTGGCTGATGTCGGGAGCCTGTCCCGTGGGCAGCCCGCCACCCGGATCCTGGGTGACCTGCGCGCTGTTGGCGTTGCCGGCGTTGGCCATGTCCGGCGTCCGGGCCCCGGTGGTCCCTGTCAGCATCTTCCAGACAATGATCGCGAGGAGCGCAACGACCACGGCGCCTGCCACCATCCAGGCGGCGCGCTCCGAGCGGCTCGCCGCGGGCGTAGGCGCCAGCATCCGGGTGCCGGCAACGGGGGCACCGCAACGATGGCAGAAGCGGGCCTGCGCCGAGACTTCGGCGCCACACGCCGCACAGGTCCGCGGGCCCTGCGCCGCGCCGCACGAACTGCAGAATTTCCCGTCCGCTGGCCGGCCGCAAGCAGGGCAGGTCGGGAAGGTCGCTGGTGTCTGGTCTGGCATGGAGGGAATGTAATTAGGGCGTGGGGCATGGGGCGTGGGGGTCGCGGGTTGCGCTCGCCGAAGCCAGCACTCTGGTCATCCTGAGCGCAGCGAAGGATCTACTGGCCCGATTCCGGATCGGGGTAAATGGATCCTTCGGTCGCTGCGCGACCTCTGGATGACACGACCCATGACTTAAGCCCCACGCCCCACGCCCCAAGCCCAGGCCCGCGCCCCATGTCCTCCTTGCCCCCTTCCCGATCCCGTCCGAGATTACCCGCTCCCGTTTCCAGGCCATCATGACCGATCTTCGTCCCACCCTCAGCGATTTCCCTGCCGACCTCGCCGGCGCCACCAAGGCCGACGTGCTGGACCTGATTACCCGGTTCCAGGTGGATTTTCTCCGGCTCCAGTTCACCGACATCCTCGGCATCAACAAGAATGTGGAAGTGCCGAGGAGCCGATTCGAGAAGGCGCTGGACGGGGAGATCATGTTCGACGGGTCCTCGATCGAGGGTTTCGTCCGGATCGAGGAGAGCGACATGCTCCTCAAGCCGGACCTGCCGACACTGCGGATCCTGCCCTATGAAGACGAGGGCGGCCGCATCGCCCGGCTGCTCTGCGACGTCTACCTGCCGGACAACTCGCCCTTCAGCGGCTGCCCGCGCCTGGTGCTCAAGCGCCAGCTCGCGCGGGCCGAGAAGCTCGGCTTCACCATGATGGCGGGGTGCGAGGCGGAGTTCTTCCTTTTCGAAGGATCAGCCGATGGCTCCGTCACCACGGTCACCCATGATGACGGGAGCTACTTCGATCTCGGTCCCAAGGACCGTGGCGAAGAGATCCGGCGCGTGATGGTGGACCAGCTGGTGAGCATGGGGATCGAAGTGGAGGCGGCGCACCATGAAGTGTCGCGCGGCCAGCATGAGATTGACCTCCGCTATGCCGATGCGCTGGTGACCGCCGACAACTTCGCGACGTTCAAGTATGTGGTCCGGAACGTGGCGTCGCGTTTCGGCTACGTGGCGTCATTCATGCCCAAGCCGATCGAGGGAATCAACGGCAGCGGCATGCACATGCACCAGTCGCTCTTCCGCGGGGAAGGGAAGAACGCCTTTCACGATCCGAAAGCCGACAACGGGCTGAGTGCGCTCGCGCTGAGTTATATCGAGGGACTGCTGCAGCATGCGCGCGGCTTCTGCGCCATCACCAATCCGCTGGTGAATTCCTACAAGCGGCTGGTGCCGGGCTTCGAGGCGCCGGTGAACGTCGCGTGGTCCATGCGGAACCGGTCGCCGCTGGTGCGGATTCCCGACCGGCGCGGCACCGGCACGCGCTGCGAGCTCCGGACGCCGGACCCGAGCTGCAATCCGTACCTGGCGCTCACCGTGCAGCTGGCAGCGGGGCTCGACGGTGTCGAGCGGAAGCTCAAGGCCCGCCCGCCCGTCAACCGCAACATCTTCACCATGAGCTACCGCGACCGGCGCAAGTTCCGGATCGATGATCTCCCGCGTGACCTCCACGAGGCACTGGACGAGATGAAGAAGGACAAGGTGATCACCACGGCGCTGGGCGACCACCTCACCGAACGCTTCCTCGAGGCCAAGCGGAAGGAAGTGGAGGAGTACCAGCGGCACGTGAGCGCGTGGGAGGTGGAGCGGTATCTGGGACGGTACTAGATGGGCGGGACGGGCAGGATGGGCGGGACCTGAGTCGAGCGTCATTGCGAGGAGGCGAAGCCGACGAAGCAATCGGGTGGCCTGCGAATTGATGCTTAAGCGACCCGATTGCTTCGCACCCTTCGGGTGCTCGCAATGACGCGCGTGGCGAGCTTCGGCCTGCCCATCCTGCCCATCCTGCCCATCCTGCCCATCCTGCCCATCTAGCCCGTCCTGCCATCCCACACCAGCGTCGCGCCCCCGATCGGCAGCGGCACGGTGGCGCGGGCGGGGATGCGCCTCGCGTCATCCGTGATCCAGAGCTCCGACGTGCGACCAGCCGCCGACACCGTGAGGTGCAGGCAGCGCACCGAGGCACCCGATCCCACTTTCACCATTTCCTTTCCCACCACCGAGACCGTGATCGGGTTGAAGCCATTGCGGAAATAGCCGCGGAGGGACTTCGACTGCCCCGGCGCGAGCGGCATGGTGCGGATGTAGTAGAGCAAGGCGAGCTCGTCCATTGGATGCGCCGGTGCCTGGAAATCCTGGTCACTGCCCGCCAGCCGATAGCGCGCCGAATCGGGCAGGATCTGCCATTGCTCGTCGGTCACTCGTCCCGCAAGATCCATGTGGCGATGAAACTGGAGCGAGGCGAACTTTGATGACTCGACCCACGACGTGAGTGCCCAGCTCGACTTGAGCCCCGGCGGCCCACCGGCCGCGTTGAGGGTGAAGACCACCGACGGCTTGCCGCGCATGCTGGCGGTCCGCTCCACTTGCAGGTCGGCAGTGCCGGCGGGGAAGTAGCCGAGCTTGGCCTCGTAGTGCAGCGTCTCACCGACGGCAAACGGCCAGTCGGCCGGCGCATGCGCCAGTGAGCCCGCAAGCATGACAGCGACAACAGGAAGAACCCGCACGTGACAGCTCCCAGGGCATGGTGTTTCGATCTGGACGGCACCCTCTATCAGGGCGATGCCGCCATTCGCGGTGCGGCTCAGGTGCTGACAGCGTTGAGACGCACCGGCATTCCATTCCGTTGCGTGTCCAACACCACCAGCCGCTCCCGGCGTCTCATTCGCGAACGCCTGGCCCGCTACGGGCTGGACGTGGCACCTGATGAAATCTTCACCGCTACGCTCGCCGGCGCATCCTCGCTCGCCCACACCGGTGCCCAGCGGGTAGCACCGTTCGTGCCGCGAGAGGCGCTGGAAGATCTGGGACAGTTCGCCCTGGTGGGCGGCACCACAGGCACTCCCGCGTCCGGCTCCGTGGACGCCATTGTCCTGGGCGACCTTGGGCGGGAATGGACCGATGCACTCCTCCAGGAAGCGTTCACCCACCTGATGGCTGGAGCCCGGTTCCTGGCGCTGTCACGCGACCGCTACTGGCACGACGGCGTGAAGCTCACCATGGACTGCGGCGCCTACGTGGCCGCACTCGAGTATGCCACGGGCCGGGAGTCGGTGCTGGCGGGGAAGCCGAGCGCCGAATTCTACCGCCAGGTGCTGGCATCGTTCGGCGACGGCATCGCCGGGGGCGATGTCATCATGGTGGGCGACGACATCCGGTCCGACGTGGGCGGTGCGCAGGCGGCAGGGATGCGCGGCTGGCTGGTCGAGACCGGCAAGTTCAGTCGAGAGGTGGTGGAGGCGAGCGGCATCACCCCCGACCGGATCATCCCGAGTATCGCCGAGGTGACGAGGTGAGGGTATGATTGTCGCATGACGACACCGCCACCGGAAACCCCGCCGCCATCCCCCGAGCCGGCTGACGAACCTGCCGTGCCAGCTCCCGACGCCAGGGCCGAGCGCCGCCGCCGACTCAAGCGGAAGCTGGAGCGGATCTGGCTCAGTGTCCTGCTTGCGCTGGTGCTCGGCTTCGCGGTGTACACCACCATCATGGCCAACTACGCCTACTCCGAGGGGAGCAAGGCCGGATACCTGCGGGTGTTCGAGGACCGCGGCTGGCTCTGCAAGACCCATGAGGGTGAACTGCTGATCACCTCGGCGCCGGGCGTGCCGCCCGAGACCTGGCACTTCAGCGTGCGGGACAAGGACCTGATCGCGACGCTGCGGCCGGCCGTGGGAAAGCGGGTGCTGGTGTTCTACGAAGAACACCGCGGACTGCCGACCAGCTGCTTCGGTGCGACGAACTTCTTTGTGGACAGTGTGGTGGTGGCGCCGTAGGGCGCTCAGCGCTCAGCGCTCAGCTCAGCCTTGCCATGCCGCCGCGCGGCCACATAATTAGGTCGTTCCTCTACCACACGAGGCACCATGGAAGACCTCCGCCCGCGACTGGAGCAGGCGCTGGCCGGAGTGTACGCCTTCGAGCGCGAGCTGGGCGGTGGCGGGATGTCGCGCACCTACCTGGTGCGCGAAGTGGCGCTCGATCGCCGGGCGGTGGTCAAGGTGCTTGCACCGGAATTGCTGGCGGGCATCTCGGTGGAGCGGTTCCGGCGCGAAGTCCTCCTGGCCGCCAAGCTGCAGCATCCGCATGTCGTCCCGGTCCTCGCCAGCGGCGAAGTCGACGGACTCCCGTGGTTCACCATGCCGTACATTGACGGCGATTCGCTGCGCGATCGCCTCGGCCGTGAGCCGCTGGGCATCGGCGAAATCGTGAGCATCCTGCGGGATGTTGCCCGCGCGCTCGCCTACGCTCACGACCAGCGCATCATCCATCGCGACATCAAGCCCGACAACGTGCTGCTCTCCAGGGGGAGCGCCACGGTCACCGATTTCGGCATCGCCAAGGCGATCAGCGCCGCGCGCACGGGCGGCAATGCCGGCCAGACGCTGACCCAGGTCGGCACCTCGATCGGAACCCCCGCGTACATGGCGCCCGAGCAGGCCGCCGGTGACCCTGGCACCGACCATCGCGCCGACCTCTATTCATTCGGCGTCATGGCGTACGAGATGCTCGCGGGCCGTCCGCCGTTCGTGGCAACCTCGCCGACCAAGCTGCTCGCGGCTCACATGAGCGAGACGCCGCGCAACGTCCTCACCGAGCGTCCCGACTGCCCCGAGGCGCTGGCGGACCTGGTCATGCGCTGCCTCGCCAAGGATCCCGAGGACCGTCCCCAGCGGGCAACCGACCTGGCCCGGGTGCTCGACACCGTGACGACCAGCGGCAGCGGTGGGGTGGTGCCGGAGATTCTCCGGGGCGGGACGATTCGCCTTGGACGCGCCCTCGCCCTCTGGGTTGTGGCGACGCTGCTCGTCATCATCACCGCCTGGGCAGCGCGCGAGGTGATTGGCCTGCCGGACTGGGTCCTTCCCGGCGCGGCCGGCGTGATGCTCGCCGGGCTGCCGGTGCTGCTGTTCACGGCGTATGTGCAGCGCACCACGCACCGCGCCTTTACGGCGACGCCCAATCGTACCCCCGCTCCGCAGGGCACGATGGCCACCCTGGCCATGAAGGCGAGCCCCCACATCTCCTGGCGCCGCACCTGGTTCGGCGGCGCCCTGGCGGTGGGCGGCTTTGCCGTCCTGGTGATCGGCTTCATGGTACTTCGCGCGCTCGGGATCGGCCCGATGGGGTCGCTTCGGGGAAGCGGCGCCTTTGGCGAGAACGAGCCCCTCATGGTCGCCGACTTTGTCTCGCCGCCCAGCGACTCGACGCTGGGGGCGACCGCGGCCGAGGCGCTGCGCACCGACCTGGCCCAGTCGAGCTCCCTCGAGATCCTCACGCGATCCACCATACGCGATGCGCTGACGCTGATGGAGCGGCCGGTCAACCAGCCGGTGCTGTATGACGTGGCGCGCGAGATCGCCACACGCGAGGGCGCCAAGGCGGTGCTCGACGGCGATATCAAGCAGATCGGCCAGAGCTATATCATCTCGGCGCGGCTGGTCTCCGCCCTCGACGGCAGCGACCTGGCAGTCTTCCGCGAGGACGCGGCGACGCAGGACGGCATCCTCGAGGCCCTGGGCCGGCTTGGCAAGCAGATCCGCAGCAAGGCCGGTGAATCGCTCAAGGACATCCGGGCCAGCAGCGAGCTGGAGCGGGTCACCACCCCGTCGCTGCCCGCGTTGCGCAAGTACGTCGAAGGCTCCCGGCTCGCCGATGAGCAGGGAGAGATGGAGCGCGGCATGGGGCTGCTCCGCGAAGCGGTACAACTGGACACCGCCTTCGCGATGGCCTGGCGCAAGCTCGCCGTGTTGCTCAACAACGAGGGCCGCGATCGTCAGGCCCTGCTGGACGCGATCTCGACCGCCTACCGGCATCGCGACCGCCTTACTGAGACGGAACGACTGCTCACCGAGGGGTTCTACTTCACTCGCGGACCCTCGCCCGATCCCGAGCGCGCAATCCGGGCCTACGAGGAGGCCGCCCGGCTTGATACCCTCAACACCTCGGCGCTCAACAACGCCGCAGTGGTGCTCGGCGAGCTGCGGCAATACGCTCGCGCGGAATCACTGTACCGCCGGGTGGTGCGGCTGCCGCGCACCTTCGGCGGGGCGTTCACCAACCTGCTGATCGCCCAGATCAACACCGGCCATATCGCCGACGTGGACTCCACGGTGGCCCGCTTCCGGGCCACCTTCCCCAGCAGCAATGACATCTGGGAAGCGGAATGGTACGCCGCGTGGGCCAAGGCCGACTATGCATTGGCTGATTCCATCAGCCGCGCTGTCGGGGCCGATTCCCACACCCTTCGCCAGGCGATCCAGGCAGGTAGAAAGACCGCTGTGGTAAACTCGCTACGAGGGCGTATGCGCGACGCGCTCGCGGCCGCGGTCCGCGGCGATGAGGCGCTTTACAGGGCCCAGCCGACCGTGGGCAACCTGCTGGAGTTCGCGCTCGACACGACCTTTTTCAACCTGGCGATGGAGCGCAATGCCGAGGCGTTCACCGCCCTCGATCGCGGACTGGCCCGCGCGCCGACGGAGAAGATCCCGCCGAGCGAACGCCCGTGGGGGGCCCTGCGCGACGCCGGTCTGTTGACCCGTAATCCGGACCTGGCCCGGCGGGCCTTGCAGGGGTTCGATCGCGACCTGGCCGCCATGAGCGACGATGCCGCGGGCGAGCGTGCCGGATACCAGGCCGCGGTGTCGTACGCCGAGGGTCGCTGGCGGGACGCGATCACGGAACTGCACGCTGCGGAGGATGCCTACCAGGTGCTGCCGAAGGTGGGCGGGTTCTACCGTGGCATGGCGTGGCGGGAACTCGGTCGCCCCGATTCGGCGATTGCCGAGCTGGAGCGGTCCCGCGCCACACCTGACCCCTTCGGTTTCAACCAGGCCCAGTACCAACCCCGCACGCTCCTCATGCTGGGCGAACTCTACGAGGCGCAGGGCGACACGGCGCGCGCCATCGAGCGCTACAGCGAGTTCACTGAGCTGTGGAAGGATGCCGATGCGCCGTTGCAACCCCGGGTGAGCGAGATCCGCGGCCGCATCGCCAGACTGCAGGCAGCGAAGGGATAGGTTATCGCCCGCTGGCGCCCCTGCCCGGCGGGCTGTATGTTGTCCCCGAGGTTCGGTTTTTCTTCGGGGTCTGTCATGTCGCTCGCCGAGCTGCGTCAGGAACTTGCCCAGGTCACGCCCCCATCGGCCCAGCCGGAGGGGGTGGCCACCGGCTGGGCACCGCTGGACCACGCCCTGGGCGGCACCCTGCCCAGGGGACTCATCACCGAGATCACGGGGCCGGCCGGCTCCGGCCGCACCACGCTACTCCGCCGCCTGGTGGAAGGCGCCATCCGGCAGGAGCTGCTGGTGGCGTACATCGACGCCGAGTGCACGCTCAATCCCCGGGACTGGGCGCACCTGGCGCGCCGGGCGGATGATGACGGCCTCTGGGTCATCCGCCCGCCCGATCCCGCCCGCGCCGCCTGGTGCAGTGAGCTCCTGCTCCGGAGTGGCGCCTTTCCCATCGTGATCCTGGACGGCGGCCCCGTCCTGCCGCACGCCATCACTGTCCGGCTCGCCAGCATCGCGCGCGAGCATGACGCGTCGCTTGTCCTGAGCCGCACCAGCGACAGCGGCTCGCTTCGGGGCGTGACGGTGGCCGTGCGCGGCCGCGCTTCCCGCACCGTGGAGGTGAAACGTGAGATCGTCGTGGCGCGTCGCCTGTGTGCGCATCCCGAGATTCCCGATCGGCGCGGTGTGGAGCGCCGACGTCACGCACCTTCCCGGTACGGACGCGTGGGATGACGCCCACCGCGCCCTGAGCGACGGCGCCCGTGTGCGCATGGTGTCCTCTGCCGCGCGCCTCGCCGGCGTCACGCCCGGCATGACGCTGAACGCGGCGCGCGCCGCGGTGGAGGCACTCGATGTCCGCCCCTGGGATGATCGCATCATTGCGCGCGCGGTCACCATGGTCACTGGCCAGCTGGTGGAGCTGAGTCCGCAGGTGACGGCCGCCACCGGCGCGCCCGGGGTCTGGTGGATCGGCGCCAGCGGGTTCGAGAAGCTGGGCGGCGAGCGCGCCCTGCTCAGGCGGCTCCTCACGCTCGCACAGAAATATCATCCGCGCGCCCGCGTGGCCTCGGCTGACACCTGCATCGCCGCGCACGTGGCCACGATGCTTCGCTGGCCCAACAACCGTTCGGCGCACCTGGTGCCGCCGGGCGGATCCATGCGGCTGCTGCGCCGGGCCCCGCTCACGCTCATCCCCATGGACAACGAACTCCGCGCGGCATTCTCGGCGCTGGGCATCGTCACAGCCGGTGCGCTGGCGGCACTGCCCGCCGGCGAAGTCGAACGCCGCTGGGGCGATGACGGCCTTCGTGCCTGGCATCTCGCGCGTGGCGACGATGATCGCCGCCCCGTGCTCGCCACCATCTCGGCGGCGGCCGCGGTCACGGTGGAGCTGCCCGATCCGGTGACGACGCTCGAGCCGGTGCTCTTCCTTCTCACCCCCGCACTGGAGCGGCTGGTGCGTGACTCCGCCGTGAAGGGCGAGGCGATCGCCGCCGTGGTGCTGACGCTGGTGCTCGATCGCGCGGCACCGCATGAGCTGCTGGTGGCGCTCGCGCGCCCGGTGGCACGTGCGGCGCCGCTGTTTGACCAATGCCGAGCCGCGCTGGAAGCGTGCGCGCTCGACGCACCGATCCGCGCACTCGCCATCACGGTGCGCGAGGCCGTCCCGCTGCCTGATGAACAGGGCGACCTGCTCCGTCCCACATGGAAGGATCCCACTGCCATGGAAGGCGTCTTTGCCCGGCTCCGCGCGGGGCTCGGCGTGAATGCGGTGGTGCGGCCGCTGCTGGTGGACCGGGGGCACCGCATCGAGGATCGCGCCATCTGGGCAGACCGTCCCGCCAGCATGGAGGGTGCGGCGCCGAGCGCCACTGAGGCCTCCACCCGCCTGCTCACGCCGCCGGCACCGGTGGCAGTGCGGCGGCGGCATGGGAAACCCGCGGCCATTCGCTGGGAGGGACGTCGCTGGGTGGTGACCCGCGCCGTGGGCCCCGAGCACCTGGCCGGCGCGTGGTGGGACCAGCCCTATGATCGCGAATACTGGTACTGCGACACTCCCCGCGGCTCGCTGCTCATCTACCACGCCCGCGGCACCGGGCGGTGGTGGGTGGAAGGGTGGGGGGATTGAAGGGGGTCGTCGGTCGTCGGTCATCAACTGCACTGTCACTCTGAGGCTGCGAAGCAGCCGAAGAGGCCGGAGCTTGGTTGAGCTTCGGTCCCTTCGCTTTGCTCAGGGTGACAGACGCAAACCTCCGACGACCGATGACTGACGACCGATGACCGCGTACACAGAACTCCACACCCACTCCTGCTTCTCGCTCCTCGACGGTGCGTCCACGCCCGAACGGCTGGTGGAGAGCGCCAGCGCACTGGGCTACCGCGCGCTCGCGCTCACCGACCACAACGAGATGGGCGGGGCGGTGCAGTTCGCCGAAACGGCGCGCGAGAATGGACTCGCGGCCATTCTTGGCACCGAGCTCACGGTGCTGTGGGATGATGAACTCACCCATCTCACCCTGCTGGCCGAGTCGCGCGAGGGGTACGGCAACCTCTGCCAATTGATCACGCAGAGCCGCATGGAGATGCCGCGCGGTGAGCCGGCGGTGCCGCTGGCGCTACTCGCGCAGCATGCGGCGGGAATCTTTGCGCTCACCGGCTGCCTCCGGGGTCGGGTGCCGGTGCTGGTGGCACGCGGCGATGAAGCGGCTGCCCGAGCGGCTGCCGCACAGCTGCATGACATGCTCGACGGCCGGCTCGCCATCGAGTGCTGGGATCACAGCCTGGAGGAGGAACGCGTCGTCGTCCCGGCACTCCAACGCATCGCGCACTTCCTCGGCGTGCCGTGGGTGGTGACCAACGACGTGCACTACGCCCATCCCGACGAGTGGCGCACGCATGATGTGCTCACCGCGCTGCGTCACCGGCGGACGCTGGAGGAAATGGGGAGCCGGCTCCGCCCCAGCGGCGAGTGGTACCTCAAGCATCCGGCCCAGCATGCCCGGCGCTGGCAGCATGCGCCCGAGGGATTGCTCGCGAGCGTCGAGATCGGCGAACGCTGTGTCTTTCGCCTCGAGCATCTCAAGCCGGCCATGCCGGATTTTCCCCTGCCGCCCGGCGTCACCGCCGACGAATATCTCGCGCGCCTCGTGGCGCAGGGGGCGCGCGAACGCTGGGGCCGGGACATCACCCTTGCCCAGCGCCGCCAGCTCATGCATGAGCTGGACCTGATCAGGCGGCTCGACTTTGCCGGCTATTTCCTGATTGTCTGGGACATCGTGCGCTTTGCCCGTCGCGAGGGGATCCTCTGCCAGGGCCGGGGCTCCGCCGCCAATTCCGCCGTCTGCTACTGCCTCGGCATCACCGCCATCGATCCCGTCGCCATGGAGCTCCTGTTCGAGCGCTTCCTGAGTGAGGACCGGCGTGAGGCCCCCGACATCGACCTCGACTTCGCGCACCAGGAACGCGAGCGCGTCATCCAGTATGTCTACCAGCGCTACGGCCGCGCGCACGCGGCGATGGTGTGCGAGCAGATCACCTGGCGCGAGCGCAGCGCCATCCGTGACGCGGCGCGGGTGCTCGGGTACTCGGCGGAGGAGGGGGACGTACTTGCAGAGATGGCGGAGCAGGGAGGAAGGGTCAACGGTCAACAGTCAACGGTCGACCGTCGACCGTCGACCGTCGACCGCGTAGCCGCCTCCCTCCACGGCCTCCCCCGTCATCGCTCCATCCACGTGGGCGGGTTTGTGCTGACGCGCGAGCCGCTGGCGACGGTTGTCCCGATCGAGCCCGCATCCATGCCGGACCGCACCGTGATCCAGTGGGAGAAGGACGACCTCGATCCGGTCGGTCTGGTAAAGATCGACCTGCTGGGCCTCGGCATGCTCACCGCGCTGCAGGAGTGCCTGCACACCATCCGTCGCACCCGGGGCGTGTCGCTCGACCTCGCCACCATCCCGCACGGCGACATGGCGGTGTACGACGACCTGTGCCGAGCCGATACCGTGGGCGTCTTCCAGGTGGAGAGTCGGGCGCAGATGAACACGCTGCCCAGGCTCAAGCCGCGCTGCTTCTACGATCTCGTGGTAGAGGTGGCGCTGATCCGTCCCGGCCCCATCCAGGGCGACATGGTGCATCCCTACCTGCGGCGGCGGGCGGGCACCGAGGCGGTGACCTATCCGCATCCCGCGCTCGAGCCGATCCTCAAGCGCACGCTCGGTGTGCCGCTCTTCCAGGAGCAGGGAATGCAGGTGGCCATCACGGCGGCCGGCTTCACCCCCGGCGAGGCCGACACGCTGCGGCGCGCCATGGGGCACAAGCGCTCGCGCGAGCGGATGGCGGCGATCTGCGCCAAGCTGATTGCGGGGATGCGGCAGAACGGGATTCCGGAGGAGACGGCGCAGAAGATCTTCAACCAGATCAACGCCTTTGCGGATTACGGCTTTCCCGAGAGTCACGCCGCCAGCTTTGCGATCCTGGTCTATGCCTCGGCCTATCTCCGCCACTACTACGCGCCAGAATATCTCGCGGCGATGCTCAACGCCCAGCCGATGGGGTTCTACTCGACGGGCACGCTGGTGGAAGATGCCAGGCGGCATGGCGTGGAGGTGCGCGGCGTGGACCTCACACGGTCGTCGTGGGATTGCACCATGGAAGCAGGCCGCAATGGACCGGTGGTGCGGCTGGGACTCCGTACCGTGCGCGGGCTGGGTGCGCGAGCGCGGGAGATTCTCGGAGCCGGGGCGGCCACCCGCGCCTACCGGAGCGTGAGTGATGTCGTCCATGCGGGACTCGACCGCCGCACGTTGCGCGCGCTGGCGGAAGCGGGTGCGTTCGACGGCATGTTTCCCGATGCGCCGGCCAGGAGGCGGAGGCGCACCGCGCTCTGGGCCGTGCTCGCCGCCGAGCGGGGCGATGCGGGCCCGCTGGCGCCGCCGGTGGCGCTGGTCGAGCCACCGGCATTGCCGGCGATGACGCCGGTGGAGCTCACGGAAGCCGATTACCGGATGACCGGGCTTTCGCTCGCCGGGCACCCCATGAGCCACCTGCGCGAGTGGCTCAGGCGGAATGGGGTGCCGACGGCGGCGGAAGTGCTGGAAGATGCGACCTGCGACCTGCGACCTGTGACTTGCGACCTGCGACCCGCGACCCGCGACCTGCGACCTGTGACCGTCGTAGTCGCCGGCCTGGTCATCTGCCGCCAGCGGCCGCACACGGCCCATGGGTTCGTGTTCGTCACGCTGGAGGACGAAACCGGGATGCTCAATGTGGTGATCCCGCCCACGGTCTTCGAGAAGCAGCGGTTGTTGATTGCCAGGACGCCGTTGCTGCTGGTGCGGGGGGAGCTGCAGGTGGAGGGGCTGGTGGTCAATATCAAGGCGGCGGAATGCGAGGCGATTCATGCTGCCGTGGGCAGGCATGCGAGGAGCCATGATTTCCATTGAGGCAGTCGGGCGTCGGGCGTCGAGCGTCGAGCGTCAAGCGCTCGACGCCAGACGCTTGACGCGCGACGCATGACCCACGACCCCGGCATCGACGCCGCCACGCGCCGCGCCGACGCGCTGGCCGACGTGGACGCGGTGCCCATCATGGTGGGCAAGGCCGAGGTGCGGATCGGGACGGCGGGGTGGACCGACCCCACGCTTACGAAGCGCGGCGTGTTCTATCCTGCCGGTGCGGACAGCGCGGAGGACCGGCTCCGCTACTACGCCAGCCGCTTCTCGATGGTGGAGGTGGATTCCACCTATTACGCGCTGCCGGTGTCGCAGATGGCCGAGCGCTGGGTGGAGCGCACGCCGGAGGGCTTTGTCTTTGACGTGAAGGCGCATGCCCTGATGACGGGGCATCCCACCGATCCGCATCGCCTCCCTCCTGCGTTAAGAGAAGAGCTGGGCGGCAGTGCCGATGCGCATCGCGTGTATCCCAGGGACATGTCGGATGCGCTGCTGGATCATGTCTGGGAATTTTTTCGCGACGCGCTCCGGCCGTTGTACGACGCGGGGAAGATGGGCTCGGTGCTCATGCAGTATCCGCCCTGGTTCATGCCGTCCAAGGGCAACGTGGCCAGGATTCTCGAAGCTCGGCAGCGCCTGGCGCCGCTGGAGATCGCGGTGGAGCTGCGTAACGCGCGCTGGTTCAGCGAGAAGGTCGGCCCGCGCACCGTCGACTGGTGCACCGAGCATGCAGTGCCGCTCGTCATGGTAGACGAGCCGCAGGGGACGCCGCACAGCGTGCCGAGGCTGGTCACGGTCACGTCCCCTTCGCTGGCGATCCTCCGCCTGCATGGCCGGAAGGCGGCGACCTGGGCGCGGCGCGGCGCGAGCGTGGGCGAGAAGTACCGCTATCTGTACGACCGGGAGGAGCTGCAGTCGCTGGTGCCGGACGTCGAGGACGCCGGCCGCGAGGCTCGGCGCATGCACATCATCTTCAATAATTGCTATGGGAACTACGGGACGACGAATGCGCTGGAGATGTGGGAGGAGCTAAGCGCTCAGCGCTGAGCGCTGAGCGCTTAGCGTTCTTCTTCACGAACTCGCGAATCAGCACGAAGGCGGAATCTCCCGGCTCGCTCATCCGGTGCATGGCGCTGTAGTGTGACCGTCCCGGCAGCACCTGGTACTCGGCATGGTTGCCAAGCGCGACGGCGCGCTCGACAAAGGTCCGGTTGGTCTTCAGGATGGGTGGCTGTACCTGTTCGCTGTCCGCGATGAGGAACAGGTATGGCGGCATGTCGCGGCGCACATGCTGGATGGGCCAGTGATCCAGGTACATGTCCAGGCTTTCAAACATCGGGTAGTCGTCGCCACGCACGAATCTCTGCTCGATCCGCGCACGACCGTTGCGCTCCATCGCCTGCTGCAGGTCATCGTCCCACATGATGGATCCCATGACCATGACGCCGCGGAGGTCGGCCGTTGTCAGCCCCTGCTCGCGCAGGTAGCGCTCATCGGCGCCCAGAAGGGCTGCCAGCATGGCGCCCGAGCTGTGCCCGAGGAGGAACAGGCTCGCCGAATCGCCGCCGCGCGCACCGACATTGGCTCGCAGCCAGGCCACTGCCCCCGCCACATCCTGTGCCTGCGCCGGCCATCGGTGGGCCGTCCCGAGCCGGTAGTTGATGTTGGCGCACGCGATGCCCGCCGCAGGAAAGGGAGCGCAGGCATCGCGGTAGTCGTCGTCGGCCTTGTCGCCGCTCGTGAGGCTGCCGCCATGAATGAAGATCACGGTGGGGAAGCCGACGGACGCCGGCGTCGAGAGATCCAGGCGCTGCGCTGGATCCTGACCGTATGCCAGGTCCTTTTCGACCTGCTGCGCCACGGCCGCGCGAGCGTGCGCGCTGACGAGCAGCACGGCCGCCACCACGGCTGGCTGGTAGCGAAGGTTCATCGTGACGCCTCGCTGGACGCGCCGAATCTCTTCACGGCGTCGTAATAGTGATTCTCGCCTTCATCGTCGTATTCGCGAATAACAGGGAATCCGAGCTCTCTCAACCTGGTTCGATAGACCTGGGCGCCCAGCGAACGCGACTCCTCCCCGGTCATCACGTCGCGCCAGCTGCACGCCTGCGCCGCGCTGGTGAACAGCAATCGCCCTCCCGGCTCCAGCACGTCCGCGACGCGTCGCAGCAGCTCGAGCTGGGTGGCTTCCGGGAGCAGAAACCACAGTCCCCACGCGAGCACCGCATCAAAGCGCCGACCAAAGAACGACGCGTCCTCCACTGCCTCGCAGGCGACTGTGACGCCAGGGAGGTTTGTCCGAAACTCGGCGACGAGCGTGGGCGAGGCGTCGATCCCGTACACGGTGAGCCCCTCGTCAATCAGCACCTGCGTGAGGGGAAGCCCTGAGCCGCAGCCGAGGTCGAGCACGGTGGCGCCGGCGGGCACGGATTGGGCCCACGCCCGCACGGCCGTCACGCCGATACCGGTGACCGCCCTGCCGCGAACAACGAGAAATTGCTCCGCGATTCGTTCGTAGCCGCTTGCGAGACTCGACAGTGATTCTCCATGATCGGCGGTAATCACCCGAGAGTTCCCGGGAGCACGATCCTCGGGACCCATGGCTCGTGCCCCGACGGAGGTGCCGACGATCGTCGGAGTGGAGGGTCAGCCTTACGGTGCTCCGCCCTCATCCTACGACACCTGGTTGAAGAGCCCGGTTGCCAGAAGCGGTAGCCACACCAGCATGCCGAGCGTACCGACGATCAAGATCCACCACAACGTAAAGCCACCCCGGAGCTGCCCACCGGAGGCTGCCGTCATGCGCCGCGCCTTCAAGCCGTGATAGACGGCGATGGCAGAGCCGATGCCCATCAGCCATAGAATGGGGAAAAGCAGGCCGCGGCCGAGCCCCTTCTGGAACGCTGCCCGATCGACATCGTCTGGCGCGCTGACAGATGTCATGAGGGATCCTGCGAGAGGCTCGCTAATGCATTCGCATCAGCTGCAAGGGCGCCAATCAAATCTTAAACGGACGCAAGACGTCGGCGCCCTTGTCGGCTGCATGCAGTGATTAGGCCTCAGCTCACCCGCTGGCGGCGCTGCCGCTCCTGCTCCAGGCGCTCCGCGAGGAACATCTTGAGCAGGCTTTGATAGGGCACGTCCTGCTGGTTGGCGAGCAGTTTCAACTCTTCGAGCATCGCCTCTGGCAGGCGCAGGGAAATCGTGGCCGTCGACGGCTTGAGGTTGGCCAGCGTGATCCGTCGCGCGGCCGACCAGTCGAGCACGGCACTCGAATCCTGGCGCTGCCAGTAGGCGCGCTCCTCGTGCTCGCTCCTAAAGCGTGGGATCTTCGCCGTGGGCTTCTTGGGCATGCTGATACACCTCTCGCTCGCGGCGGCTCTGGTCCCGGGCCGAGATGACCCGAATGAGCGAGCCCCGCATGGTAAAGACCACAAATAAGTCTCGGCCCAAGGGCGTCCGGCCCAGCACGTAGTACCGCGCCTCGGCGCCGGAATGGGCGGCGTCGGGCGCCAGCAGCAGGGGATGCTGGAAGAAGACCATCTCGCATTCGGCCTGCGTGACGGCGTGCCCGACCCAGTTCTTCGTGGCATTGCCGGCATCCCACTGAAAGCCGGTTGCGGCGGCCAGCGCCTCCCACGGGTCAACCATGCACTAGTATATGGCAGAAATATACGGGCGTCAATACGGGGACAGCTCGACGCCCAGGGAGGCCTAATGCGTATTCGATTGCAAACTTGCAGGCTTTCCATATTACGCGGCGCAGTGTAATCCGGAAAGACTGCGAGCCAGCCGGCACGAGGCTCGCTCCTGGCCTTGCCCGCCTGCCCGCGGCGGCAACCCGGCATGATCACTGGCAGTGATCTTCTCCCTCTATTCCCTCCAACCAGCGATTTCACAACATCATAGCCATGCAGCGTGCGCGACTTAGACTGCGTTGCTTCTGGCCAGCGTTCAGCGTTCAGCGTTCAGCGCACAGCGCACAGCGCACAGCGCACAGCGCTCAGCGCTCAGCGCTCAGCCCTCAGCCCTCAGCCCTCAGCCTTCAGCCCCCAACCCTCACCTCCACCAGCACCTCCGGCCCCACCCGCAACGTCTGCAGCACCACGCAATACCGCTCCGTCAGCTTGAGCAGGGTCGCCAGCTGCTCCTCACTCGCGCCGGTCTCCAGCTCGAACCGGAGCCGGATGGCACCGAACCCCACCTTCGCCTCCTTGCTCACCCCCAGCGTTCCCCGAAAATCCAGGTCACCCTCGGCGCTGACTCGGCCCGACGTCACCGGAATGTCGAGCGCCGTCGCCACTGCCCGGAGCGTCACCCCCGCGCACGCCACCAGCGCCTGGAGCAGGAGATCACCGGAACACGCCTGCATCCCCGTGCCGCCCGTGGCCGGATGCAGCCCCGCCTCCACCAGCGCCTGCCCGGTCTCCACTCGGCACGAGATGCCGGGAGCATCCACGTGCGCTTCAGCCCGTAGCGTGACGACGGCCCGGTCCGGATCGGTGCGGTAGAGGTCCTTCAGAGGAGCCTGAATGGCTCGAAGATCGTCTGGGCGCATGGGGCTTCCGGGAGCTGTGAACTGCGAGCTGTGAGCTGTGAGCTGCGAGCTGTGAGCTGTGAGCTGAAGACCGAAAGCTAAGCGAATGAGTTCAGCAAGGGATAAGGCCCGAGGGTGTACCAGCGCCGGCCGAGAGTTCACTTTCGGGCTGCAAGGTTGCTTCGCGCCTTCGGCGCTCGCAATGACAGCTTGGAGCTAGCTTCGCCTAACCGCCTAACCGCCTAACCGCCTAACCGCCTAACCGCCTAACCGCCTAACCGCCTAACCGCCTAACCGCCTAACCGCCCAGCCGACTATCTTCCCCCATGGCCAGTTCCGACCCGAAATCCGAACCGACCCCACTCGCTGCCGCCACCGCACCACTCTTCAACGCCGCTCGACTCCTCTCCTCCAACCTCGCCGCCCTGCGTCACGACGAGCAGACGATGCTCGTGGTGCTGGCCGGCATCATCGGGACGCTGGTGGGATTCGCGGTCAGTGTCTTCTACCGGCTGATCGATCTGGTGCAGGATGTGGTCCTCCGCTCGGCGCTCCGCATCCCGGTCTCGGACCTGGTGCTGATCCCGCTCTTCGTGGCGCTCGGGCTTGCCATCTGTCGCTGGCTCGGCATCTACGGTGCCCGGGGATCCAACGGCGAGAATATTCCCGACGTGATGTATCGCGTGGGCGTGAAGGGCGGGGTGATTCCGCTGATGCCGGTGCTGGCCAAGACCGCGGCCGCTGCCGTGGTGATCGGGACGGGCGGATCGGTAGGCGCGGAGGGGCCGGTCGTTGTGCTCGGGGCCGGAACGGCCTCGAAGCTGGGGCGCTGGATGCGCGCCTCCCCCAGCCGGCTCCGCACCCTGGCCGGTTGTGGCGCTGCCGCCGGGCTGTCGGCGGCGTTCAACGCGCCGATCGCCGGTGTCATCTTCGGCATTGAAAAAATCACCGGCACCGCTGGCGGCATGGCACTCGCGCCGTACGTGGTCGGCAGCATCCTCGCCGCCACGGTGAGCCGAGGCATATTCGGCAACCGTCCCGTGCTGACGATGCCCAGCAACTTCGGCGTGCACAGTCCGTGGGAGATGATCCTGTACGCACTGCTGGGCGTGGTGTGCGGGATCGTGGCAGTGCTCTACTCGCGCGGGGTGTGGAAGACGCAGGACCGCTTTGCCCTGATCCGGTCGCCATGGACGCGCCTGGCGCTTGGCGCCCTCATCATCGGGGGCCTGGACCTTCTGTTCCGCCAGGATCTCTGGGGCCACGGTCACCAGAGCCTCAACCTCGGAATCGTCGTGGTGCGTTCCGGACTCTTCCTGCTCGGCCTCACCGCCGCCAAGCTGATCGCGACCGCCGTGACGTTCGGCGCCGGCGGCACCGGCGGCGTGTTTACGCCCGCGCTCTATATCGGTGCCACTCTCGGTGGCGCCTGCGGCGTCGCCGCGACGCATGTGTTCCATTCTTCACCAGCGCTGCCCGGCGCGATGGCGCTGGTGGGCATGGCGGGATTGGTGGCTGGCGCCACGCATGCCCCGCTCACGGCCATCTTCATGGTCTTCGAGATGACCGGCGACTACGGGCTCATCCTCCCACTCATGCTCACCAGCGTGCTGGCGTACATGGTAAGCCGGCGGCTCCATCCCGAATCCATCTACACCGAGTGGCTGGTGCGCCGCGGCGTGGTGCTCTCGCAGGGCGCCGATGCGGTGCTGCTCGCCCGCGCCACCGTGGCCGACTGCTATCATCGCGAGCCGATCACGGTGCCCGCGTGGGCCGATGTGCCCGCGATTCTCGAGATCACGCGCGGCAGCCGCCAGACGGAATTTCCAGTAGTGAGCGTGCACGGACGGCTGGTGGGAATGCTGTCGCGCGAGACGCTGCGCGAGCTGGGCGGGGAGATCCCGCCCGGTGCGGTGCTGGCGACGGACCTCGCGCGGTTGTCGGTGAAGCCGGTTACGCCCGAGGATTCGCTGCTCACCGCCATGCGGCGGCTCGGCGCCGTGGACGTGGACTACCTGCCCGTGGTCTCCGTGCGCGACCGCGGGCGCCTGGTCGGCGTCGTGGGCCGTCACGATCTCACAGCGGCGTACGACAGGATGATGGCTGAGGAAGCGCATTGACAGGGCGAGCAGGGCGAGCAGGGCGAGTCGGTTGGTTGTACGCCGCACGTCGTACGTCGTCATGTCACTCTGAGGTCGCGAAGCGACCGAAGAGGCCGAAGCTCAACTGACGCTCCGGCCCCTTCGCTCCGCTCAGGGTGACAACTTCGCTCACAGCTCACAGCGCACAGCGCACAGCGCACAGCACACAGCGCACAGCACACAGCACACAGCGCACAGCACACAGCGCACAGCTCACAGCTCACTGTCCATCGGTCCAACTGTCCATCTGTCCACCTGATTTCCACGCCCGCACATACTGCACGAACTCAGCGGCTTTCTCGCCCAGGTCTACGTCGCTCGCCGAGTCGCCGGCGAGGCCCCGCATCCGCTCGAGGCTCACGGCCGCCTTGCCGTAGGTGGAGTCCACCTGCAGGGTACGATCAAACTCATCCCGCGCTGCCGCGTAGTGGCGGCTTCCTTCCAGGGCGATGCCCAGGTTGTTGTGGAAGACCGGCGCGTTGCCGCGCAGTTCCACGGCCCGTGCCAGCGGCGCGATCGCATCCTCGTAGTTGCCCTGCTCGATGTAGATGAGCCCCAGATTGTTCATGCTCCACTCATCCTGCTCATCATGCACCAGCACATTCCGGTAGGCATCGATGGCGCCGGCGGTGTCGCCGGTGTTGTAGAGGGCGCGGGCGTAGAGGCGGAGACCATCCACGTCACTGGAATCGATGCTGAGTGCGCGCTCCACACGCTCACGGGCGAGGTCTGCCTTGCCGAGGTCGAAATAGACCCGCGCCGAATTGAGCAGTGACTTGACGTGCGTCGAGTCAATTGCAAGCGCACGGTCAAACGCGTCGGCGGCCCCATCGAGGTCGCCGGCCTTCCAGGCGGAGAGTCCCACCATGTAGTGGCCGAACACATTGTCCGGCTTCCGCTCGGCGTACGCCGAAAAGATGGTTTCGGCGTCGCCATAGTGGCCGGCGCGGAAGGCGGCCTCGCCATCTTCATAGCTGGCGCTCATCGCGCGAGCCACCACGTCGGGCGCGGCTGCGGTCGATGGCATCTCGGGAGTGCTGGCGCTCACCGACGTGACAGTGGTCGGCTTGACGTCGGTGGGCTTGGCCTCGTCGCCACAGGCAACGATGCTGAGCGAAAACAGGGCCGCGAGCGCGGCGAGCGAGTACTGATGGCGGGCTGACATGAACTCCTCCTCCGGTGAGCGCCGAAGCGCTGATGGGTGACGACGGACACCCATGGAGAAGGCAAGCGGCCGGCCATGGCGCGCGCGGTTCGGAGCGAGGACGTAAAGCGTTGTAAAGAGCGCGCTTGGACATGGGGCGCGGGACGCGGGACGCGATGTTCGTGTTCAGCCGGACACGAGGGGCAGGGAGGCGATGTGGACGGGCGGACACGACGCGTGCCGGACGCCGGGCGTCGAGCCATCCATCTACCCGTCTAACCGTCTGACCGTCGAATCTCCAGTCTCCGCATGATCTTCAAGAGACTCGCATGATCCGCCAGCCCCAGCGCTTCGGCGGTGCGGGTGATCTGCCATTCATGCTCTTCCAGCGCGGAGAGGATAATGCGACGCTCGGCTTCAGTCTTCCGATCCTGGAAGGAGGTGCCGGGTGGCCTCGTGGCGCCTGGCGAGCGGATCTCCTCCGGCACATGCTCGGCCCGGAGCGCTTCGCCGTCCGCCGCAATCACCATCCGTTCGAGCACATTCCGGAGCTCCCGGACATTATTGCGTTTCCAGTCGTGCGCCATGAGCACCTCCAGCGCCTCGCCCGAAAGCCGCTTCCGGAGCACGCCGAAGCGCTCGCAGATGTCGGCCAGGAAGCGATCCGCGATCGCTCCGATGTCTGACGCGCGATCCCTGAGCGGCGGCACCTGGATGACGTGCGCGTTGAGCCGGTAGAGCAGGTCCTCGCGGAAGCGGCCCTCGCGGACTTCAGCATCGAGGTCACGATTCGTCGCGGCCACCACCCGCGCATGCACGTCCACCGGCCTGGTGCTGCCCACCCGGACGACACGGTGGTCCTCGAGCACGCGCAGGAGCTTGGCCTGCGCGGCCAGCGGCAGTTCACCCACCTCATCGAGAAAGAGCGTTCCCTGTTCCGCGGCTTCGAAGGCGCCTCGCCTCGTGGCGATGGCGCCGGTGAACGCGCCCCGCTCGTGACCGAACAGCTCGCTCTCCACCAGCTGCTCCGGCAGCGCGGCGCAATTGATCGCGACAAACGGCGCCGACGGGTGAGCGCCCAACCGGTGAAGGTCACGTGCAACGAGCTCCTTGCCCGTTCCACTCTCGCCCAGGATGAGCACGGTGCTCGGGATCGGCGCCAGCTGGCGAACAGCCGCCTTGAGCTGCTGTATCGGCTGGCTGCTGCCCACCAGCGACGACTCACCCACGCGTTCCTGCAGCCGCATTACTTCCAGGCGCAGTCGCCGTCGCTCCAGCGTAGTCTCGATTTCGTGCACCACCCGCTCCATCGGCTCGGCCTTGTCGATGAAGCCATAGGCGCCGAGGCGCAGGGCCTGGATGCAACGGTCGAAGTTGCCCGTGCCGGTGTAGACGATCACCGGAACCTCGATGCCGCGGTGCTGCAGCGCCTGCAGGACCTGGAATCCATCCATGCCCGGCATCTCGAGGTCGAGCAGGACGCAATCAATGTCATTCTGCGCCAGCCGTGCGAGCGCAGCGTCACCGCCATCGGCAATGGCAGCCTCGAAGTCGGCCAGCCGCTTGAGGTCGTAGGCATACTGCTCGGCCAGTGGCCGCACGTCATCCACGATGAGAACGCGGGTCACGGGTGCGAATCTCGTGTCAGGGAGCGCGGCAGGGACACCTCGAACCGGGAGCCCGCTCCCGGGCTGCTCGACGCGCGCAAGCTGCCGTTCAGTTCCATCACCAGCCGGCGCACGCTCGAGAGCCCCAGGCCGGTGCCCGACTCCTTGGTCGTATGGAAATCGCGGAAGGCTCCATCGAGCTCGGCGGCAGACATGCCGCGGCCAGTGTCCGTGATGGAGATCGTCACCGTCTCAGGGCCATGCTCGATGCCGGCGGTCACCGAGCCTGTGTGATCAGGCAGGCTCTCGATGGCGTTGGAGAGGAGGTTGTGCAGGATGCGCCGCAGGGTGGCGGCATCAGCGGCAACTGCCACACCGGCGGCGTCCCCGCCAATCTCCACGCTGATCCTTGCGTCGTCGATGTCGCGTACCACCTCGCGCAGGGCGCCGGCCACACGCGCATGCCCGCCCGAAGTCCTGGGCGAGAGCTGGGCGTAGTTGCGCGCCATTTCTTCCAGGTGTGCGACGCTCGCCGTGAGCGTGGATTCGCGCTCCCGATAGACTTCCTGCAGCGCTGCTGCGTCCTCGCCTCCGGCCAGCTCTGACAGGTGTCGCAGGACGTTCCGGATCGGCGCCAGCCCGTTCTTGATGTCGTGATTCACCTGACGAGCGAGATCACCGGTCGCCGCGCGGCGCTCAGCGTCGCGGAGCTGTGCCACGCTGCGACCCAGCCGATGCTGCATGGCGCCCAGCGCGGTGCTGAGCCGCCCGATCTCGTCGCCTCGGCCGCTCGCAAAATCCTCATCGAGGTGGTCGATATCCACCCGCTCCGCGCGCTCCGTCAGGTTCCGAAGTGGCCGGCTCATCCGCGCGCCGAGCAGGAGCGCAAGGGCGGCAGCGATGATGCCGCTCAGCGCGAGGGCAGTCGCAAGACGCTGCGAAATGCCGTTGCGCAGCGCCGCGACGTTGCTCGAGCGCCTCCAGAGAACAATGTCCGCGACACCGCCGCCCACACCGGCAAGCGGAAGTGCAAGGTTGGCGATCTCGGTGCGCGCTGGCGCCGAGTCACCTGGCAGGCGCAAGGCCACACTGATGCTCGTGTCCGCCGACAGCGACCCGAGCCAGGCAGAATCCAGCATGATGCCGCCGGAGAGCAGCAGCATCTGGCCAGCGACTGTCACCTGGGCCGTGCGCCCCAGCGCGGGCGCGGTCCCCCGTGGCGTCCGGACGAGCCAGACCTGGGCGCTGTCACGCTGCGGCAGCCGCGGTTCCTGCCGCCCATAAAGATTCCGGAACTGGCTGCTGCTCAGCACCGTTCCGGCCGAATCCTGCACCATCAATGCATCGAGTCCCGCCGTGCTCGCGGCGCCGGCCCCGTAGTCGATGAGCCAGCGCCGAGCCGAGGCGTCGCCCGCGAGCGCGCGCACGGTGCGGGGGTCCTGCGCCAGGTCACGCGCAATCACCTGGAGTCGGCTCTCAATCGCCGCGCTTTCGTCCGAGAGCGACTTGTGGACATGGGCCACGGCCTGGCGGTTCGCGGCCTCTTCCCCGCGCTCGAGCCGGACCGAGAGCTCGCGCCGCACGCCGAGCGCGAAGACGAGCAGCGGCACCAGCGCGGCGACGAGCAGGGACAGGATCAGTCGCCCGCGAAACGTCATGGCGCGAGCCGGGTGATCAGGGTCGCACGCGTCTCGAGGAGCGCGGTCATTCGGGCGCCACAGAAAATCGTCGGCGCGCTGTCCCCGGTCACGAGCGGCACGGCCAGCACCACCCCCGCGTCGCGCCCGTCGCTCAGTGCCCAGCCAAATTCACGCTGCTCCAGGCCAATGGCTGTCATGCCCGCGAGCGCAGCCAACCGTTCGGCGATCTCGCGGGCTACCGTGTCGGAGTTGAGATAGGCAATCGCCGGCCGCGTCTCGCGGGCTCGGCCGATCGCGGAGTCGCAGCGCAGCGGGACCGGAGGCGTGGTAATGGACGGCTCCGCGTCTGTGCTCACCGCGAATCGTGCGAGGTCATCCCGCACGCCGACGGCGGAGCCGGAGTCGGCGAGAGCGGGGATGGGCACCATGCTGTCCGAGATCAGCGCATAGAGACGGCCCCACGGCAGCCGCTCCGCCGTGGCGGTGCCGGCAGGAAATGCCTTGAGGAACGGCCCGTTGGCAACGGCCGGCAACTGCCCTCGCGCCACCAGGACCGATGCGTCACGCGTGTCAGCAACCTGCCACTGCACCGCGGAGGCGTGCAGCAGGCGAGCCAGCGAATCGGTGTGGAGCGTGAGCGTATCGCGGGCATCCGTCACCCAGACAACAACGGTGTCGGCCTGCGATGGAGCCGGCCCTGCCGGCGCGGGCCCCTGGGTGCCGCAGGCGGCGAGGAGGCCCAGCGCCGGCACGATGGCGGATGCTCTCATGCCGGAAAACTATCCCGGTCCCGACCGGAATGAACGGCTATCTCGGCTCGCCCACGAGCAGATGACCTTGCACGCTGCCGATCCGGAACGAGTCGCTCTGGCCAAAGACGTAGATATCATTGAGCGCGAGCATCAACCGCACTGGGCCGGCGGAGCGTTGGCTCATGAGTTGCCGGGCTCGGCTGGAGCTGTCGGCTGCCAGCCAGGCGCGGTACATCGAGTCGACGTGGAAGCGCACCGGGGCAGCACTGTCCACGCGGACCTCCAGCCAGGTGCGCGTGGAGTCCCGGGCAATGTGTATCGCATGAGTTCCGGCATGGGTGGACGTCGTGTCGGCCGGGAACTCGAGCGGCACCATCCAGTCGTATCCCGATACCGGCACTGCCTGTCCGCGCGGCAGTTGCGCCGGCTCTCGCGTGTTGGGCGATCGTGCGCTCAAGGCCGAGTATTCCACGCCCTTGAGCGCCAGCAGGCGGGTGGCAACGCTGTCACGCAGAGCCCACGAGCTCTTCGCCAGTTCCGCCCCCGCAAGCGCCGAATCGCCGAAAATCCGCTTCACGGCGTCCCGGGCATCGTATTGCAGCAGGAATCCGAGCGCAGCGCTTGCCTCGCGTGCACGATCCGGTGTCTGGTCATCACTGGCGAGGAGCTGGGAGAGTCGCTCGGCCTGGCTGTTGATCGATAGGTTACGCACGCCGAGTGGTCCGCCGAAGCAGACCGCCAGCACGGCGGCTAGCGAGAGCGGAATCGTCCGGATGCTCGTGCCACGGGAAATAGTGTAGAGCACCGCGATGCCAAGCAGCCAAATGCCCAGCACCAGGCCAAGAGTGCGGAGCGGCGTGAGGCCGTACGGCTCGACTCGCTTCCAGAGCGCAAGCAGCAGCATGATCGCAGCCGGAATCAGCCCGATGAACAGCCCCCGCGCATACAGGCGGATCCACCCCTCGTCGGGGAGCGAGCGCAGCGGGTGCACGAGCAGGAAGCCAAGCAGGCCCGCGACCGAGACGCTGGTCACCAGATAGCCGATCCATCCGTTGGGCCATTCGCTGGTCGCGATGATCTTGCCCAGGTAGATCACCAGGATGACCAGATAAATGGCGACGAGCGGCGTGAGCACGTACTGCGTGAAGATCTTGAGCGCCCGAGGATAGGTGCGGAACTCCAGCTCCTCCGCTTCATCGGGCACACCGGCCAGGAAGATCCACGGATGCACCAGGAAGGCCATGATGAACCAGAGCCTCGGGTATGCATCATCCGGCATGGGAAGATTGAACAGCTTGTCGAGTGCCAGCAGCGCCACGGCAAGCCCGGCAAAGAGTACCGCCGCGAAGACCGCGGCGCGCAGGAAGCTCTCGAAGAGGCGTCGGTTGTACTGCCAGAAGGCCGTGGTCTCCCGCCCCTGGATGAACGGCAGCACGGCGGCAACGAGGTGGAGGATGGCAGCGAGCTGGAGGAAGCGGACCATGTCGCGGTCCTGTGCCGGCCCCGGCCACGTAAGGAAGAAGAGCACCAGCACCAGGAGCCCCGCCGCCTGCCACAGCGCCTGGCGGGCGACGCTCCAGCCGAGGTAGCGTGCGCGCAGGGCGAAGCCAACGGAGAGCGGCAGCCCCAGCAGCGCCACCATGGCGATGCGCCACTCGAGGTCATGACCGGAGCCATCTACCGCCGCGACCGCGAACCCGGCCGCGATCGCGCCGAGCGCCAGCGTGAGCGGGAACCGGCGCGCGACCTCGCCAGCACGTTCGGTCAGGGCCGCAATGGATGGGAAGCGCATGATGGCTCCTTGGTGGTCGAGGAGTCGAGGGGTCGAGCAGTCAAGGAACCTACCTCGACCTCTCGACTCCTCGACCTCTCGACGGCTCAACCTCTCGACCCCTCGACGTCTCGACCTCTCGACCGCTAGCCACCACCAAACACCAGACTGAACACCAACACCGCCAGCACCACACTGGTAATAACCACGTACAGCCGGTCGCGCTGCAGCAGGAATGCAACCAGCGAGAACACTACCCGCGCAATGGGCGTCGCGATGAGCAGCACCAGCCCCAGCTGCACCACTGCCCGGCTGTCGAGGGCGAGCACGCCACGAACGATCCCGCCGATGCTGGTGAACTCTGCTGTCTCGCCGGTAAAGGTGCCGTAGCTGGCGGCCCGGCCGCCATGCTGCACCAGCACCGCGACGCCGCCTGCGACGCCCACCGCCGCGGCCAGCAGCACGCCAATGCGCAGCAGGTTGCCCACCACCTGCTCCACGCGATCGTCGCTCCAGCGCTCCCTTTCCATTACGCGCGTCCCATGATGCCCTTGTAGAGCATCTCGGCGGCAAGCACGACTACGACCGCCGTAAAGAGCAGGCGCAGGGCACGCGTCGGCGCGCGGCTGAGCACCCGCGCACCCACCAGCGCGCCAAGGAGGACGCCAAGCATCACTGGCAGTGCCAGGATCGGATCGATATAGCCTCGGCTCAGGTAGACGCCGGCGCTGGCGGCCGCCGTCACACCAATCATGAAGTTGCTCGTTGTCGTGGAAACCTTGAACGGCAAGTGCATGGCGCGGTCCATGGCCAGCACCTTCACCACACCGGAGCCGATACCGAGCAGGGCGGAAAGGATACCGGCGACAAACATCAGGCCGAAGCCGGTGGGCACGTTACGGACTTCATACGGCTGGCGTCCCGCCGGGGTGGGGTAGTCGGAGGCGAGCCGGAGCTGGCGAGCGAGAGGATCAGACGCGTCGCTGAGGTGCTCGGCGGGGGGCCGGAACGACTGGATCGCGGTGAAGAGCAGGACGATGGCAAAGATCACCGCGATGGCGTTGGGCGAGATCCATCCCGCGAGGTAGGCACCGGCGAGCGCGCCGATCGTGGTCGCCACTTCGAGCAGCATGCCCACCCGGATGTTGGTGTAGCCCTCCTTCACATACGCCGCCGCCGCGCCGGATGAGGTCGCGATGACCGAGACCAGTGACGCGCCGATGGCGTAGCGCAGGTCCACGCCAAAGGCGATGGTGAGCAGCGGTACGATCACGATCCCGCCACCCAGGCCGGTCAGCGCTCCCAGCAATCCCGCCGCGAACGCGCCCAGCCCGACCAGCAGGCTCATGAGGAGGATGGTCATTGAAGGTGGAACCTAGCGCGCGACGTCACGCCTGTCCAAAGGGTGCGGAGCTTCCAAGACGCGATGCCGTCGCGTCCCTATTGTGAGGACTCACCCTAGTCGGCCGCCGCCCGTGCTGGGCGGGGCCGTGGAGATAATCTCGTGTCACGCCTTGCCTTGCTCACTGCCGCCGCCTCGCTCGCCTGCCTCGCGTCCTGCTCCGATTCGAATGGCCCCGACAACAGCGCCCCGCCCCCAGCCGCCGCGTCCGTCACCGCCACGACCGGCCAGACATTCACACCAGCCACCGTGCGGGTCGCCACCGGAGGCGTCGTAACGTGGGTCTTTCAGTCGCTGGGCCACAACGTGACGTTCACTGCCGCGACGGGCGCACCGGAGGATATTCCCGGCGTCAACTCCAACACCAGCATCGCCCGGACGTTCACGACCAGCGGAACGTTTGCCTATCACTGCACCATCCATCCCGGCATGTCCGGCACGGTGCAGGTAAGCAGCTCGCCCGCGACGGTGTCGACATCGACGCCGGCGACCAGCAACCCGCCCACCAGCAGCGACGGTGATGGTGCGCTCCCGACCGGGTACTGACGCCGTGCTGGTGCTCGCGCTGATGCTGGCCGCCGCTCCGCTCGCGTCAGCCCAGAGCCTGCTGGAGCGCGGCCCCAATGTGGGCGGGCCCTGGGCCATTCCCACGGGTGTCGTCGAGTTCAACTTTTCGCACCGATTCAGCCGAAGCCCGGCGCCGGAGCGCAAGGTGACGGGGTATCCCACCTTCCTGCTCGCCACCGGACTGCCGGGGCATGCGAGCGCAGGCGTGCGCTACAGCACCAACTCGACCCTCGTCAGTCGGTACCCGAACGAGTGGGAGTTCTTCGGGCGCATCATGCCGCTGGCGCAGACGCGGGGCGCGCCCATCGATGCGGCCGTGGCCGCATCGTGGAATCTTGCGGCCCGCGGGCCCGGCGCCGAGCTGTCGCTGGCGCGGACCGAAGGCCCGGCCCGTGTCATCGCGCTGGGCAGGATCATGGCCGATCCCGACAGCAGCGGCACCGACGCGGCATTTGGCGGCGGGCTGGTCCTGCGGCTCAGCCGGCATGTCGCGATCGCCGGCGATGCCGTCACCATGCTGCACCGGGACGAGGGCGAGCGCGTGGCGTGGAGTGCCGGGCTCCAGCTCGTCCTGCCCAATACGCCCCATACCCTCTCACTCCAGGTCTCCAACACCGCGACGACCACCATGCAGTCAGGCGCGCGCGGCACGGGCGACGTGCGCTTCGGCTTCGAGTTCACCATTCCCGTGACCCTCTCGCGCTACTTCGGCGGCGGGCATCCGACAGCTCCGGCCACCGTCGCGACCGACTCGGTGGTGGAAGTCCATATCAAGGATCTCAAGTTCACGCCCGCGGTGCTGCAGGTGCGCCAGGGCACGGTTGTGGAGTGGATCAACGATGATCCGCTGGACCACACCGTCACGGCGTCGGACTCCTCCTTCGCCTCCGGGTTCATCAAGCCCGGAGCGCGGTGGCGCCACACGTTCACGAGTGCGGGAACCGTCACCTACGCCTGCACGCCGCACCCGTTCATGCACGGCGAAGTGCGGGTCGAGCGGGCACCGTGACGGGACGGGTGTGGGCTGTTCTTCTGGCGTCAGCGGCGACCGTGGCTTGCTTCTCGGCGCATGAGCCTTCCACCGACGCGGCCGGGGTCACCTGCGAGCGAGCCGCGCAGCCGGCAGGTCCTGACACCGCGTTTGTGACGATCCGGGACTTTGCCTTTCACCCGGCAGTGCTCACGGTGGCGGAGGGGACGACGGTGATCTGGGTGAATTGCGAAACGGCTGAGGGAATCCCCGGTCACACGACGACGAGCGCCACATGGGACTCACCCACGCTCACGCCGGGGCAGGGCTTCGCCTTCGTGCCCACGGCGGGGACGCACGCGTATCACTGTCGCCCCCATCCATTCATGGAAGGCAGCGTGACGGTGACGGCAGCTCAGCCGGTGGCGATCGCTCGGCGATAGCGCGCGGGCGTGATCCCGTACGTGCGGCGGAAGAGGTTGGTGAAATGACTTTGATCGTAGAAACCGGCGCGCTGGGCCACCTGGGCCAGCGGCTGCGCCGAGTCGGCCAGGTCCAGCGATGCGCGCTCGAGGCGGAGCCGGCGCTGCATGTCGCCAATCGAGCAGCCGAACGCACGCCGGAAGCCCCGCGCCAGCGTGGCCTGGTGCACACCGACCTGCTCGGCGATCGCGGCAATGGAGAGCGGGTCGGTCACGTGGGCGTGGATGATTTCACGGGCCTGCAGTGCCCAGCCCGGGCAGTCTCCCGGCCGCTGCCGGTCGCCGTTTCGCGCCAGCTGGACCACGAGCTCAAGCAGGAGCCCCTCCATGGCGAGCGGGGCCACAGTGTCGGTGTTCTGGAATTCACCGTAGAGCCGGCGCGCGATCGCCACTTCGGGTCCCGCAACGAACTGCGCCTGGCGCTCCAGTGCCCGGTCGATCTCCAGGTCGCCGCCCAGCGCGGCCGTCTCCAGCTCGGCCATGAAGCCATGCACGTCACTGACATGGAAGCTGTTCCAGTGCCGCTCGCCCGCGGGCATGAACTTGAGGGATGAGGGATGGCAGTCGGCAACGTGTCCGGTGCTGTATTCCGAGAAGCGGCCACGCAAGACGAAGCACATGGTCGGATCATCGTGCATGTGCCACGGAATCACGCCGCCGGCGCGGTGGGTGCCCTCGGTGAATTGTGCGCCCCGCACCGTGCGGCGCCGCAGCCGCTGATACTCATCGGGATGTGATGTGTCACGTGACATGCTTGCTCCGGACTATGCCGCTGGACCCGCTGAATCTGACGTCCTCCAGAAGCGCGCTTGCACAACCTGTAACAGCCGAAACATCTGAATGGTTCACGGATACCTGGAGGTGATGATGCGAGTGATCCGCACTTTTACGGGGGTGGCGCTGGTCCTTGCCGGCGTTGCGGCCTGCGGCGGCTCCGATACGGGCACCAACCCGCCACCGCCGCCGCAGCTGGCCGTGGCCAAGGCGCCCTCAGCGAGTGGCGATGCCCAGGTCGGAGTCGTGGGCGCGCCCCTCGCCGACCCCATCAGGGTCCGCGTAACGGAAGGTGGAACACCCAAGGCAGGTGTGAGCGTGTCATTCGCTGCCGCCGGTAGCGGCGCGGGAGTTGACCCGGCCTCAGCGACCACCGACGCCGACGGCCTGGCCTCCACCGCCTGGACACTGCCTCACGCGATAGGCAACGCCACCGCAACTGCCACAGTGACTTCGGCAAGTGGTTCACCGGTGACATTCAGCGCGACGGCGACCGTCGGTCCGGCAACGCAGATGGCGGCATCCGGAGGGATCAACCAGACGGGCACGGTCGGCGCAGTGCTCGCCTCTCCCTTCGAGGTGACGGTCACGGATCAGTTCGGCAATGCAGTCGCTGGAACGAGTGTGACGTGGGCTGTCACGGCGGGCGACGGATCCATTGCGCCGCCGGCTTCGACAACTTCTGCCAGCGGTACCGCATCGGCGTTGCTGACACTTGGTCCCGCGGCCGGCGCCAACACTGCGACCGCGACATCCACGGGGCTTGCCGGGTCGCCGGTGACGTTCACGGCTGCCGGCGAAGCGATTCCCACGACCTCCGATGTGGCAGTGGGCGATGACTTCTTTGATCCCGCCACGATCCAGGTTCCGGCCGGTACAACCGTCACCTGGACATGGAAGAACGGGGCCGCTTCCCACAGCGTGCAGTCGCTCGGCGCGCCCAGCTTCACGAGCAGTGCAATCATGACTGGCGGCGGCAGCACCTACTCCGTGACGTTCAACACACCGGGCACGTACAAGTACGACTGTGCCGTGCACGGCACCGCGATGTCGGGGACGGTGATTGTGGAGTGACGATCATCTTGCCGAGCCGCCGAGCCGCCGAGCCGCCGAGCCGCCGAGAAGTCGGGTTCCGAATCCCGGCCATGGTGGCTAGAATAGTTGCGGGAAGTGTTTCCGCCCAATGTTCCACCCTGCATGAAGGAGGTGATCCATTGTCTCGTGACAGTTGCATCGCATACTCGAATTGGGCAAACGGTCGCCTGGCGACGCGCTAAGCACCAATCGGCAATGCGCCGTTGAGACGACGCGTTTCGAGATCGATGCCAACAGAAGGCGCCGTGTGATCACTGATCACACGGCGCCTTCCACGTTTGCGACCCGCCACTCGCGGAAATGATCATGATACCGGTTGATGCCCGGTTTGGCTCGCCGTGCGAGATTCGCCGCCCTTCACTTTCTTCCGAGGCCGGCTTGTCTCGTCGATTCGAGCCTCTGGCAGATGACCGACAGTCCATCCGGCTCGATGGATATGACTACGCGCGGGACGGCGCGTATTTCATCACGATGTGTGTCGCCGGGCGCAGGCGCATCCTTGGCCAGATTCGCAACGGGGTCGTGGTGCTGAGCGAAGCGGGGCGCATCGTGCGGGACGCGTGGGAACAGTTGCCTGCCCATTATCCCCATGTGCGGCTGGATGAATTCGTGATCATGCCCAACCACGTGCACGGCATCATCATGTTAACGGGCGACGGCCAGGACGTGGGAACGGGTCCGGACGTGGGAATGGATCGGAACGTGGGAATGGATCGGGACGTGGGAACGGACCGGGACGTGGGAACGGATTGGGACGTGGGAATGGATCGGGAGGTGGGAACGGATCGGGAGGTGGGAACGGATCGGGACGTGGGAACGGATCGGGACGTGGGAAAGGTAGGGGCGGGTCTAAGACCCGCCCCTACGGCCGCCCGGGGTACCATCCCAACGTCACGCGGCGTCCCGATCTCGACCCGCGTCCACGCATTACCGGAAATCGTCCGCGCGTTCAAATCCTTCTCCGCGCGCGCCATAAACATTCACCGCGGTACACCGGGCGCCCGTGTCTGGCAACGGAACTACTACGAACGGATTATCCGTAACCAGCACCATCTTGAGCAGACCCGCCGCTACATTCGGGAGAACCCGACCAAATGGGGTGACGACCGGTTCCACTAGTCACTGGCGACGCAGCGCCCGCTCTATCCCGGCAATCGCCTTCCGCACACTATCCGCGCCACTGTCCTTCCCGGTCCAGCCCGCGTCCACATCGGGCGTGATCCCCGCCGCCTCGTTGGTGCCATCCATGCGAAGGCGCTGGCAATCGGGTGCCCGCACCAGCAGGCCCAGGGCGCGCAGCTTGAGCGACGTGCCGCCATTGCTGTAGCCGCAGCCGGCGCCATAGCTCCGGCTCCCGACAATCGTCGCGGCGTTGTTGTCCCGCAGCCGAGCGGCGAATTCCTCGGACGCCGAAGCGGAGCGATGATCCTGCAGGATCAGGAGCGGCCCGGTGTAGATCCCTTCCGTGGCACCATGCCATGATGCGGGCCAGATTACCCAGCCGTTCTCCAGGCCGTCCAGTGTGCCGGGTGGCAGGTAGCTGGCGAGCGGGGGCGCCAGCACGACGCTCGAACACGCAGGTTGACGACCTTCCCACACCATGTCGCGATCACACGCTTGCTGAGCCTCGGCGCGGAGCGAATCGAGCCGAGCTTCGGCCTGCGCGATCAGGACGCGCTGGGAAGGTGTGGCGCGCGCGCGGTCGCTCGCGATGGCGTCGCGCATTTCGCCCAGGTAGTTCACGTGCAACGCGTGGCGAATGAAGCCTCCGGACGCCAGATGCAGCGGCGTCGCGGTGAGCGCCCGCGCCATGGCATCGGCCATTTCGGAACCGCCGCCATTCCCGGTGATGTCCACGACCACGGCATCGGCCCCGCGCCGCTGGAGGTCGCGCGCCAGATGGGCTGCGCGCTCACCAGCCTCCCGCATCACGGCCGCCTCCAGGCGGGATACGCAGTCGCCTGTGCAGGGCACGGGCAACGAGGTGCGATACGCCGCCCACGCCCGCTCGCAGCTTGGCCCGAAGTGCTCGTGCCCGAAGTTGGCCACACGCAGGATGCCAACCTTGCCGCCATCTGGCAGCGGAACGATCACCGCGGGAAATTCTGCGTCAGGCATCAGCTCAGCGCCGGCCGCATCGGGGAAGGGGAGCGACCAACCATCCGGGCGCGCATCGATGTCGAGGCCGACAGCGCTGCATGCCTCGGCGGCCGACATGTCGCGCCCCAGAGCGGGAGCCACCGGAGTCGCCACGTCGGATGCTGCGATGCCGGCGCCTGACGATGCAGGTGCGGGTCCTGATCCTCGAATCCCTTGCCACCAGATCGCGGGCCGTACCCACGCCCGCGTGTGGCCATCATCGAACCGGCGAACAAAGCTGCGAACCGTCCACGCCGCACTGAGCGATGTCCAGGAGTGCGCCACCCGCTCGCGAGTGGTTGAGTCCAGGGTGGGCAAGTCGATTTTTCTCCTGGCCACGACCCAGTCGAAGTTGGCATCGGCTGAGGCGAGATAATGCCTGGTGCTGTCATACTCGGCGAGCCACTGGCGGACGCGGGCAGGGGTGCGCAGGGTCAGCGCGGTGACCGCCAGCATGAGCACCAGCCCGAGGCCCAGGGTCAGTCGCAATAGTGATCGTAGCATCGTGCTTTCTCCCGTTATGCCGTGACCGCAACGTGGCGGGCAGTACGGGGTTGAGCCCATGGAGGTTTCATGATGCTACGTCAGATGGGGAAGTCTTGTTCGGACAGCAACTTGGGAGCGGCTTTGCGGCGGTCGGTTCCGGCGCTATTCTTCTCCCTCCGGCGCCGTAGCCAAGTGGTAAGGCAGAGGTCTGCAAAACCTCCATTCATCGGTTCGATTCCGATCGGCGCCTCTGGACAGGACGGGCAGGGCGAGCGGGACAGCCGGGCGGGCAGGTTATGCTGTGACCCGCGACCACCTGCTCGCCCTGCTCGCCTTGTCTTCCCGCTCGCCTTGCTACGTTGTCTCCCTCCCTCGCACCACCAGGCGCCCGATCGTATTGCGATCGGTCCCGAACCAGATGGCGCCGGTGCGGGCATCGTACGTCATGTGCCGGATGGTGTTGGGCACCTCGCCGCCGCCCACTTCGACGATATCGGTGAACGTGCCCCGTGCCGGATCGAAGGCCACGAGCCGATTGGGCCTGAGCCCCGTCTCCGCGACCCAGATCCGTCCCTGGCCGTCGAGCGCCATGCCATAAGGCAGCGACATGGCTCCGCCGGGCAGGGCGTACTCCTTCGTGTCACCCGTCTTCGGATCCAGCCGGCCCAGATACCCGCGCGAATAGTCGCCATACCAGATCATGCCGTCATGCGTGATGGCGATGCGCCGGGGACGGGTCCGCTCGTTCGGCAGCGCGAAGGTTTTCACTTCCATGACCTTCGGATCGATCATCCCCAGCTTGTTGGTGCCGAAGAGGTCGAACCACACCCTCCCGTCGGGCGCGACCGTGATGCCATAGGGCCGGCTACCGCGCTCCAGGTGCCAGAGACGGATGGCCCCGGTCTTCATGTCGATATGTCCCACGGCGTTCGACTGCTGGGCGGTGAACCATGCATTGCCGGCAGCATCGAATGTCATGGTGTGGGGATCCTGCACCGCTGAATCGGGCATCATGTAGTTGGTGAGCTTGCCCGTCGCGGGATCGAGCCGAACCACTCGCCCGTTCCGGTTGCCGGTAAACCAGACCTCCCCCTTCGGGCTCACCACCAGGTTGTGCGGATGGGTGCCCTCTTCCACTTCATAGCGCTTGAACTGGCCGGTGGCAGGATCGAGATAGGCCACGTAATTGCCGGCCTGGCCCACGAACCAGACCCGCCCCTGTGCGTCGGCAAAGGGATCGCGGGGACGGCTCCGCTCCCACGGCACCGTCCACTCGGTGAGCAGGGAATCCGGGTCCGCAGATTTCACGGATTGATCGACAGATGCCGCGGATGGGGTCGAGGCCAGTGCGGCTGACGATGCCAGGGCAGTTACAAGAGTAGGCAGCAAGAGCGTGAGCATCGGTACCTCTCAGCGCAGTTTCGTGAGATCTACCTCCATCCAAGTCTATCCCAGGGCGAGCAGGGCGAGCAAGACGAGCAGGAGGTCTACTTGCTCGCCTTGCTCGCCCTGTCGTCCTGTCCGTCCTGTCGCAGGATTTCCAGCACCCGCCGCTCCTGATTGAACGTCAGCACGATCACCTCGCGCGGGGCAATGTCCAGCACGGTGTCGAGCACCAGCCGAGGCGGGATCGCCGCCTTCCCCCGCCGGGCACGTTCCACCGCCTCGCGCTGGGCCCGGCCGGCGGAGATGCCGCTGTCCGCGCTGGTACGCCGCTCGGAGTCATCGTCGTCTCCGTCATGCTTCGTCTCGGAGCGCTCACGGCGGGTGAATTCCACCCGCACGCGCCGCCGTCCGGCGGGGACGTCAAAGCTGCGGAGCAGGTACATAGGCCGGTCGTGGCGCATGCCCGCGCCGCGCACAATGGCGGTGTCCGCCGCCTGCCCGTCGAGCGCCACCACCAGCGCGTAGCTGGCAAAGTGTCCCTCGCATTCGACCCGCTGGCGCATGTGTTCCTCGCGTTCCGCCAGCTCCTTGGCGGACACCTCCCGGCATCGTTCGATCCGCTCGGGGCGGGCGCTCCACGAGAGCCGAAGCCGTCCGCCTTCCTCCGCATGGAACGGAACCGGCGCAGACGACCCGGCCGCGATCAGGGCCATGGCCACAGCGCTCGCAGCTACTGCCAGCGCGCCGCGCGCTATCCCGCTCATGTACCCTCGGCCTCGAGCGGCACCGGTTCACATTCGGTGTCCAGCTCCAATAGGGACTCGCTATCGGCTATGTCGAGCGAAGCGAGCGAGCCAGCAAATGCGTCATATGCGGCGAGTGCCGCGCCGAGCGCGCCGGGGGCACAGGTGATGACCGTGATTCGCCGGCGATCGACCCGGGCCTGCAACTCGGCCTCACGATCATTGAACAGGCGTTCGCCCAGCCATTTCGGGCCCTCCCGGCTCACACAATCCCGCGGCGGGCAGGCGCAGACCACCACACCACGCGCGCCGCTCCGCACGAATAGCTCGACCACTGATGTGTGCAGGTTGCCGGCGCAGCTCACCTGCTGGATCAAAGCGCCACGCTCGCTGAGTGCTGCGACGTGGGACGGCGGCACCTGTGAGCAGCAAATGGCGATGACCTGCCCCGCCGCGCTTCCAGCGGCAGGCCCGGCCAGTTCAGCCCGGGCCGCGGCCAGCTGGTCTCGTCCCGTCCTGCCGGCTGGTCCTATGCCCATCGGTGCGCATGACCCGGCACAGATGCCACAGCTGACGCACCGCGCCGGATCGACATGGGCCACCAGGGTGGGCCGGTCGTCATCACGCTTGATCATGGTGATGGCGTCCCACGGACAATCCTGCGGGCACTGATTGCAGCCGGTGCAGAGCCGCGGGTCTACGACACTGGGCGCCCAGCGCCCCTCCCGGGGGCGACGAGTCCACTTCGGGATCATCACCAGGGCCAGCATTCCCACGAGGCCGATTCCCCACGTCTCTCCTGGTGAAAGCCGCTCGGCCAGCGGCAGCCACCACGCCACGAACAGGTCAGTTGGGGTGTGCGACGCCAGCACGAAGGGATTGGCGGCAGGTCCCAGCTCGGCAGGCAGCAGCACGGCGGTGAGGACGAGCGCACCAACGATGCTCCAGGTCACCCGCTTCGGCGGCATCAGGGTGGGGCGGGCCAGCCGGGAGACGTGCAGCCAGAGCATCGCGCCCATCGCCAGCGGCAGCGCGATGTGCATGAACATGTTCACGAAGAAGAACGCGCTCGGGACCGGACCATCGCCGGCGAAGATCCGGCCAAGCGGTTCCGAGAGGATCGGCAGCGCATCGAGAAGGCGTGCACCGTTGAGTGCCAGCCGCTCGCCGAAGCTGTCCCATGCCATGACGAAACCGGTCCAGGCACAGGCGAATCCCACACCGAGCAGCAGCAGCCCTGAGATCCAGGCGAGCGTGCGCGAGCCCCAGCTCCGCGACTGCGCAAACATGCGGATCAGGTGCAGGACGGCGGCGATGACGAACAGGTCGGAGGCATAGCGGTGGAAGCTGCGGATCCAGCTGCCGAGCCAGGGGTCTGCGGCCATCCGGGCCACGGAAGCCGAGGGTGCACCAAGCCGGTAGAACAGAATGAGATAGACCCCGGATGCGATCAGGGCGACCAGCATCGCGACCGCGATGGTGCCGCTCTGGTGCAAGGGATTCCAAGGCCAGCCATAGAGCTTGGTGGCCGCGGCGTCGAGGACGCCGAGCAGGCGGCGGAACCCGCGTTGGAGGGGTGGCATGGGATCGGGGCTTGCGCAAATTTATCATACTGATATGATGTTTGACAACCCTTGTCAGGCGGGTACCCGCTTCCATGTGGCTTTCCAGCACCGCCCAGCAGGCGCTGCACGCCGTGCTGTGTATCGCCGGCAGCGGCGCTGATCGCCCTGTCCGCGTAGACGCGATCGCGGCCGTCATCGGCTGCCCGCGCAACTACCTCTCCAAGACCTTGCATGTGCTCACCCGGGCCGGGGTCCTTCGCTCCCGGCGCGGGCCTGCTGGCGGATTTCTGCTGGCGGTCCCGCCCAGCCAGCTGACGCTGGCCCAGGTCATCGCGCCCTTCGAGCCGGCCAGCGAGCGGCGATGCCTCCTGGGACGACCCACCTGTGGCGACGCCGATGCCTGTGCGGCGCACGAGCGCTGGGCCTGCATCGCCCGGCGCGCCGAAGAGTTTTTCCAGGCCACAACCATCGCGCACCTGCTGAGGGACTGGCCCCGCGCCGGATCCACGGCCCGCGCGCGCCTCACGTCCCTTCGCGGTCCCCAGACCAGGAGAGCACATGGACCAGTCCGTCGCTGAACCCGACGACCCGGTGACAGAAGTCCCGCTGGGCCAGCGCCTGTATGACAACATGTACCTGCTGCTCGTCCTCGGCGTGCTCGTGATGCTCATCGTCTTCACGGCGTGGGGCGTGTGGGAAGTGCTCTCGATGCCGGTTGACCCCTTACCGTAGGAGCGCGGGATGCTGACCAGGATGCATACGGGGCTGGACCCGGCGCCGGGGGTGTGGTGGAAGCCGGCACACAAGGCCGAGAAGGTGTGGGTGTCGATCGCCTTCGTCTGGTGCATCATCCTGTTCGCGATGATGCCCCTCTGGCACTGGAAGGGCGGGCAGAATCCGTCCGGGATACGGACTCGCGTGGATCCCCAGGCCTATTACAAGCGCACCGTGGCCTTTGCCAAGCAGTACGGCGTGGGTGACGACCGCGGGCTCCCCATCGTCGCGCCGCCGCCGGGCGCCGATGTGTACCTCATGGCGCTCACCTTTCAGTGGTACCCGATCCTCCAGCTGGAGCAGGGCAAGGAGTACACCCTGCACATGTCCGCCCTGGACGTGAACCACGGATTTTCGCTCTATCCGCTCAACATCAATTTCGCGGTGGTGCCGTCCTTCGATTACGCGCTCAAGGTGACCCCCACGGTGGCTGGTGATTTCCGGATCATCTGCAACGAGTTCTGCGGGATCGGCCACCATACCATGGTGGGTCGCGTGATCGTGGTGGACTCCACTGGCGCTCCGGTCGCCGACAACCGCTCGGCGCGGATCGAGCACGGAGGTGGACTATGACCGCCGCGGCTACGCCCATGCCCGCCGGCTTCACACCGGCCTCGGCCCGCGCCTCGCGCACCTGTCCCGTCACCGGCCGTCGCATTGACCTCGGCGCGGAACGGCTGATCAAGTGGAACGCGGTGGTGTCGGTGGTTGCGCTGCTGGTCGGCGCGACAGCCGCCCTGCTGCTGGCGCTGACGCGCTGGCAGGCCGTGCACCTGCTGCCGGCCGTGTGGTACTACCGGATCCTCGGTGTCCACGGCATGAACATGCTGATCTTCTTCATCATCTTCTTCGAGATGGCGGTGCTCTGGTTCGCCGGGACCGTATTGCTCAACGCCCGCCCGGCCGCTCCCCGCCTTGGCTGGTTCAATTTCGGGCTGATGCTCGCTGGCGCGCTCCTGGTGGAAGCCATGCAGTGGAGCGGCCGGGCGGACGTGCTGTACACGTCGTATCCGCCGCTCAAGGCACACCCACTCTTCTACCTCGGTGTCATTCTCTTCGCGGTGGGCGCCCTCGCGGTGGTGGGCCAGTTCTTTGCCACGCTCACCATCGCGAAGCGGGAGAAGACCTACACTGGCTCGATGCCACTGGTGGTGTACGGCGCCATGACCGCGGCGATCATCGCCGTGATCACGCTGCTGCATGGGGCCATGATCTACGTGCCCACGTTCCTCTGGTCGGTGGGGATCATTGACACCGTCAATCCGCAGCTTTACCGCCTGCTCTGGTGGGCGCTGGGCCATTCGGCCCAGCAGATCAATGTCGCCGCCATGGTGGCCGTGTGGTACATGCTTGGGGCGCTCACCGTGGGCGCGGCGGTGCTCAACGAAAAGGTGAGCCGCTCCGCCTTCGTGCTCTACATCCTGTTCATCTCCATGGCGTCGGCCCATCACCTCCTCGTGGACCCGGGTTTTGGCTCGGCCTGGAAGATTGTCAATACTTCCTACTTCATGTACATGGCCGTGCTCGCGTCCATGGTGCATGGCTTCACCGTGCCCGCCGGCATGGAGCTCGGCATGCGCGTGCGGGGTTACACCCACGGCCTCTTCGAGTGGCTCCGGAAGGCGCCCTGGGGCGATCCCGGATTCTCCTCGCTGGTGCTGTCGGTGGTGGTTTTCGGCTTCTTCGGCGGGATCACCGGCGTCACCATCGGCACCGAGCAGATCAACATCATTGCCCACAATACCCTCCGCATCCCGGGGCACTTTCACGCCACCGTGGTAAGCGGAACGGCGCTCGCCTTCATGGGCGTCACCTACTACCTGCTGCCACTGATCTTCCAGCGCAAGGTCGCTTTCTGGAGGCTGGCGAAGATCCAGCCGTACCTCTTCGCGGGCGGGATGCTGCTGGTGGAATTCGGGATGACCTTTGCCGGCAGCTTCGGCGTGCCCCGGCGGCACTGGGACATCTCGTTCTCGCAAGCTCCGTTCGATGTGCCCTTCAACCCGATCGTGGACCTGTTCCTGGCCATGATCGGCATCGGCGGCATCCTCGCGGTGACGGGAGCGTACTCCTTCATCCTGATCGCGGTGAAGTCCGTCTTCCTCGGCGAGCGCGTCACCGAGTTCCCGCGCGGTGTCGCCGTGGCGGGACTGCCGCAGGGGCTCACCAATCCGCCGACCTATCCGGCGGACGCCGATGCAATCAATGAGCAGCTCCACTCGCCGGGTCGCGGCTGGATGGGGCCGACCCCGGGGACGCTGGTGCTGGTCGCCGTCTTCTTCCTCGCGTTCGTGCTGTACTACTTCACCAACTGGAAGCTGCTGAGCTTCCTGTGGAAGATCGGCTAACAGTACCGTCCAGGAGGCGACCGGGCGCGGCGCTCGCGGCGCTGGTGGTGATACTGTGCATCACCGCGGCGTGGTGGGCGCTGGCGCTCTGGCCGGCTGCGTCCGCTACGCCCGGCTGGATCATCCGGTTTCGCTCGGTCTGCTTCGGAGCCGAAGCCAATGGGCTTCCCGATGCGGTGGGATGGGCGCTCCTGCTGGGTGAACCGGCGGGGATGATCGGCATCCTGCTGGTGCTGTGGGGTGGGGCAGTCAGGCGTGACCTTCGATGGGTTGCAGCACACCGGGTCTGGCGGCTGGTTGCGGCGATACTGGTAATCCTGGCTCTGGCGGCCTTCAGCGTGCTCGTGGTGCGTGTGGTGCGTGTCTGGATCAGCAGCCGGGCCGACTATACCGATACAGGGAGTGTCGTTCATCGGGTGAACCGGAACCTGCCGCCACTCCAGCTGGTGGACCAGGATGGGCGCGCACTAGTGCCGGCTGACCTGCGTGGCCGTACCACCCTCGTGACCTTCCTGTTCGGCCACTGCACCAGCGTCTGCCCGCTGACGGTGCAGGAGCTGCAGGCCGCGCGTCGCGAGTCAGGCCGGCGCGACGTGCACATCATGGTCATCACGCTCGACCCCTGGCGCGACACTCCGGAGCGCCTGCCATCGCTGGTAGCGCACTGGGGACTTTCACCGCAGGATCGCGCGTTATCGGGGAACGTGGCTGATGTGGAGCAGGCGCTGGACTCGCTGGGTGTCGCGCGAAGCCGGAACACCGTGACCGGCGACATGGATCACATCACCGCGGTCCTCCTGCTCGATCCCGATGGGAAGATTGCCTGGCGGGTGGAGGGCAGCGCGCGTCGCGTGGCCGGGCTGCTCGCTCGCAGCCCATAGCGCTGGGCGCTGTGCGCCCAGCGCTCAGCCTTTCGCCTTCAGCCTTCCGCCCCCAGCCCCTCAGCCACAACCATTTCGCCCGTTCGCTTCCGGCCCAGCCGCTTCTGGAACGCGTCCATGTAGGTGTACACCACGGGCGTGATGTAGAGGGTGATGAGCTGCGAGAATGCGAGCCCACCTACCACGGCCACGCCCAGTGGCCGGCGCGATTCAGCACCGGCACCCGCGCCCAGCGCGATTGGCAGCGTACCCATCAGGGCCGCCATGGTGGTCATCATGATGGGCCGGAACCGCACCCGTGCCGCCTCGAGGATGGCATCACGCGCCGAGAGGCCCTGGGTCCGCTCCGCCTCGACGGCAAAGTCGATCATCATGATGGCGTTCTTCTTGACCAGGCCGATGAGCATGATGATGCCGACGAAGGCGTAGACGCTGAGGTCCATTCGGAATACCACCAGCACGAGCAGGGCGCCGAATCCTGCGAAGGGCAGACCCGAGAGGATCGTGAGCGGATGGATGAAGCTCTCGTACAGGATGCCGAGCACGAGGTAGATCACGACGATGGCGAGGATCAGCAGCATCAGCAGCCCGCGCTGCGCTTCCTGGAACGCCTGCGCCGTGCCGGAGAATGCCGTGCTGATGCTGGACGGCAGCACCTCGCGCGCGGCGCCCTCCACTTCGGTGACGGCGGTACCGAGCGAGACGCCTTCTTCCAGGTTGAACGAGAGCGTGACCGACGGCACCTGCCCGGAGTGGTTCACCGTGAGCGGTCCCGTCCCTGGCGTCACTGTTGCCAGCGAGCCGAGCGGCACCGCCGTGCCCTCGCGGCCGGTGACGTGCAGCAGGTTAAGCGCCGACAGGTCCTTCTGGTATTCCGGCAGCAACTCCATGATCACCTGGTACTGGTTGTTGGGCGTCAGGATCGTGGAGATCTGCCGCGACCCGTAGGCGTTGTAGAGTGCTTCCTCGATCTGGGTCACGTCGATGCCAAGCGAGGCGGCGCGGTCGCGGTTGATGGCCACCTGCACCTGCGGGTTCTTGATCTGCAGGTCGCTGGTGACATCGGTGAGCCCCGGCAGCTCGCGCATCCGGGCTTCCATGCGCTGCGAGCCGGCGTAGAGCTCATTGATATCGGACCCCTGCAGCGTGAACTGGTATTCGCTCTTGGACCGCCGGCCGCCCACGTTGATCACGGGCGGATTCTGGATGAACACGCGGAGCCCGGGGATCGCCGAGATCTTCCGCGTCAGCTCACGTGCCACCTCATCGGCGCTGAGGTCACGTTCCGAGCGGTCCTTGAGGTGAATGAAGAGCGAGCCCTGGTTGGTCGAGCCCCGCCCACCGCCGACCGACGACATGAACCCCTCGACATTCGAGTCCGCCTGCACGACCGCGGCCGCCGCAATCTGGTGCTGCATCATGTTGTCGAAGCTGGTCCCCTCGGCGGTTTCCGTGGTGCCGAAGAGTTGGCCCTGGTCCTCGCTCGGGATGAAGCCCTTGGGCACGATGCGCGCGAGGAAGAGCGTCGCCAGCAGGATCAGTGCGCTGAAGACCATCGCCATGCCCCGGCGGTCCATGACCCACGCCAGGCTCCGGTCGTACCCCGACGCCGTCCGCTCCCACGCCCGTTCAGTCGCATTGAAGAACCGGCCATGCTTCTCCTGCTCCGGATGGGGCTTGAGCCACCGGCTGCAGAGCATCGGCGTGAGCGTGAGCGAGACGAAGCCGGAGACCAGGATGGCGACGCCGATCGTCACGGCAAACTCGTGGAACAGCCGTCCCACCAGCCCGCCCAGGAAGAGCACCGGGATGAAGACCGCGACCAACGAGATCGTCATCGAGAGAATGGTGAAGCCGATCTCCTTGCTGCCCTTGAGCGCGGCTTCCATCACCCCTTCGCCCTGCTCGATGTGGCGGACGATGTTCTCGAGCATCACGATGGCATCGTCCACCACGAACCCGACGCAGAGGGTAAGTGCCATGAGCGACAGGTTGTCGAGGCTGTAATTCAGCAGGTACATCACGGCAAAGGTGCCCACCAGTGACATGGGCAGCGCCAGGCTGGGGATGATCGTGGCGCGGACGTTCCGGAGAAAGAGGAAGATCACCATCACCACGAGGCAGAGCGTGATGAACAGCGTGGTCTTGACGTCGGTCACCGAGTCCTGGATGGAGACCGACCGGTCATAGAGCGTCTGGATATCCACCGAGGCCGGCAGCTCGGGCTTGATCCGGGCGATTTCATCCTTCACCCGCTGGGCCACGGCGACGGTGTTGGTGCCGGGCTGCCGCTGGATGGCGAGCACGATAGCGCGCTCGCCGTTGTACCAGCTGGCGTTCTTGTTGTTCTCGACGCTGTCGATGACCCGCCCCAGGTCCCGAAGCCTGACGGGCGCGCCATCGCGGTACGTCACGATCAGCCGGCCGAAATCGGCCGCGTTGTCGAGCTGGCCGCTCGACTCGACCGAATACGCCTTGTCGGTGCCCCAGAGAATGCCGGTGGGGAGGTTGGCGTTGCCGTTCCGGACCGCCTGCGACACCTCGTCGATGCCGATGTTGCGGAGCGCCAGTTGCTGCGGATCGAGCTGGATGCGCACCGCATACTTCTGCGAACCGTAGACCTGCACCTGTGCCACACCGTCGATGGTCGAGAGATGCTGCGCCAGGGTTGTCTGGGCGTACTCATCGAGCTGCTGCAGTGGCAGCGTGCTGGTGCGAAGGGCAAGGTAGAGAATGGCGCTGGCCGAGGGATCCACCTTGCGGAAGCTGGGCGGCAGGATGTCCTGCGGCAGCCGGCGGAGCGTCTGCGAGATGGCCGCCTGCACGTCCTGCGCGGCCGCATCCACGTCCCGGCTCAGGGTGAACTGCAGCGTGATGGATGTACTGCCCTGGCCGCTGCTCGACGTCATGGCGTCGAGGCCCGCAATGGTGGAGAAGGTCTTTTCCAGCGGCGTGGCCACGGCCGACGCCATCGTCTCGGGACTCGCACCCGGGAGGCTCGCGCTCACGTTGATGGTGGGATAGTCCACCGATGGCAGGTCGCTCACCGGCAGCAGCCGGTACGCCACGATCCCGAAGAGCAGAATGCCGATCATGACGAGCGTGGTCATGACCGGCCGGCGAATGAAGAGTCCCGCGATATTCATTCGTCCTCCTGTGCCACCGCGGCGGCAGGCTTCCGGATCTGGACCTTGGCCCCGTCCCGAAGCAGGATCTGGCCGTCCGTGACCACCTGGCTGCCGGGCTGCAGTTCCGCCGTGACAACGGCAAGGCTGTCATTGGTCCGCTGCACCTTGACCGGCACCATGGCCGCCGTGCTGTCCGGCTTGATCGCAAAGACGAACGTGCCCGATTGTCCCGACACAACCGCGGCCGACGGCACCGTGAGCGCGCTGTCCTGCACATAGAGCCGGATCCGCACGTTCACGAATTCACCAGGCCACAGCAGGCCATCCTCATTGGGAAAGCGGGCCTTGAGCAGGATGGTCCCGGTGGTGGTGTCCACGGCATTGTTGATGAAATCGAGCGTGCCGATGCTGGCGTCCCCGCCGGCCGTCGGCTCCACCCGCACGGGCAGCGAATCATCGCGCCGCCGCTGGAGCTCCGCGAGATTGCCGGCCGGCACCGAGAAACGCGCAAGGATGGGCCGGATCTGGTTGATGGTCACCAGCGGGGAAGGATCCGAGGCGCGCACCAGGTTGCCTTCACGCACCAGCAGGCTTCCGGTTCGGCCGCTGATCGGCGCGCGAATGGTGGCGTACTGGAGATTGAGCTGGGCCTCATCCACGGCTGCCTGGCTCGCGGCCAGTGTCGCACTGGCGGAGAGCGCGTCAGCCCGCGCCTGGTCGCTCTGCTGCGTGGTCACGAACTCCTTCTCCGCCAGCGTGGCATACCGCTTCGCCTGCTGCTCGGTCTGCTCCGCTCGTGCCCTGGCGCCCGCGAGGTTGGCCTGCGCCTGCTGCAGCGCCGCGCGGAAGGGACGCGGATCGATCTCGAAGAGGATCTGGCCCTTCTTGACGTTGTCGCCCTCGTGGAAGGCCACATTCACGATCTGCCCGCTCACCTGCGGTGCCACCGCGACCGTCTGCACCGGCTCGATCGTACCGGTCGCAGAAAGCTCATAGGGAACTGGCCCCTGCTTCACCAGGCCGACCGTGACTGGCGTCGCCGCGGGCGCAGGCGCCTTGCCGTCACCGCAGGCGGCGAGCAGGAGGAGGCAGCTGAGAAGCGACAGTCGCGAGGAAAAATCAGTCATTGCCTGGAGCCGAAGGTGTCGAGTCTTGAATGAGCCTGAGCGAGCTGCCGCCCTGCGTATCGAGCACGCCGGCATCGTGCGCCAGCTGCGCCAGCGAGACGTTCCATTCCAGGCGAGCCTGGATACGCTGGGCCCGCGCGTCGGCGAGCGCGCTCTGCGCCGCGAGGAGATCGAGCACGGTGCCGACGCCCTCCTTGTAGCGTGCCAATGCTACCTGGGTCGACTGCTCTGCACTCGCCAGCAGGTCTTCCGCCGTATGCACTCGGCGGGTCGCCGTCTGCAGCGTGTAGTAGGAACTGAAGACCTCGAAAATGACCTGCTGGCGGAGGCTTGCCGTTTGGGCCCGCGCCGCCTCAGCGGAATATTGTGCACTCTTGAGGTCGTAGCGTCGGGAGAAGCCGCTGAAAATCGGGACGCTGAGGCCGAGTGAGACGGTGTAGTTGTCGGAGCCGTTCGGAATGCTCGTGGCGTACGTCCGGCCGGCGTTGGCGCTGAAGCGAAGCTCGGGCAGCAGCGCCGAGCGTGCGTCGCCGACCCGCGCGGCGGCGGCTTCGGCGTCAGCGCGAGCCGCAGCGAGGTCGGGACGGCCGGCCACGGCTGCATTGATGAGCTGCTGCACGCTGTCAGCGAGCACCGCCACCGGCACATCGGCCGCAGTGGTGTCAACATCATATGGCACGTTGGCTGGAAGCCCGAGCGCGAGCGCCAGCGCGCCTCGCGTCGTCGCGAGCGATCCCTCAGTGCTCTGCATGGTGAGCTGCACCTGGCTCAGCGCGGTCTTTGCCTGCAGGACATCGGCAATGGTGGCGAGCCCCACGCGGCGCCGCTCCTCCGCGGCCGACAGGTTGGCCTGGGCTTCCTTGAGTGTTGTCGCCTGTGCCTCCAGTAGCGCCCGCGTCGCCACGTACTGGAAGTAGCTCACCTCGATCTGCAATACTGCGGACTGAAGCACTGCGTTATGGGTAAAGTCGGCGGCGACCAGTTGCTCCCGTGCCGACCCCACGCGTCCGTTGCGCCCGCCGAAATCCAGCAGCAGCCAGGAGAGCGAGAGACTGGGCGCAAAGACCGACTGCCTGACCGCGCTCCGGCCCTGGCTCGCCGTGGTCTTGAGGCGGGTGGCGTTGACGTCGGCGTCCAGTGTTGGTAGCCACTCACCCCGTGCCGATCCATAACTGGCGGCGGCGGCCCGAGCCTGTGCCCATGACTGGCGGGTGGCGGTGTTGTTCCGGAGCCCGATATCGATCAGCTCACCCAGAGTCAGGTGGCTGGCTCGCTCCGCGATATCCGGTGGCAGCGCGATGTCCGGGGTGGCCGTGTCGGCGGAATTCCGTTCCGTCACCGACAGCGGCGGAATCCACGGCTCGGCAGGGCCGGGCGCGGTCCCGGCCACTCCTTGCACGGACGGAGTGCCAACGCACGCTACTATAAGGAAAGGGACGGCGCAGAAAAGGAGAGATTTCATCCTGATCAATACGGTGAATGGGGGGGATTTGTTGACCAAGATGGGCAGGATGGGCGAGATGGGCAGGACTTTGATTGAGCGTCCTTGCGAGCCGCGAAGCGGCGAAGCAACCGGGTAGCCGAAATCGAGATGCTGGCGACCCGATTGCTTCGTCGAGCCCTCCGGGTTCTCCTCGCAATGACGCGTCAGGGTTAGCTTCATCCCGCCCATCCCGCCCACGGTCCTACCAGCTTCCTCCGCCCCCACCCCCTCCACCTCCACCCACCGACCCGCCGCCACCCGAGCCCGAGCTCGAGCCGGGAGACGATCCCATGGTGCGGGTGGCCGCGGTCTGGAAGCTGGAGAGGCCGCTGCTGAAGTTGCCCACATTGAACTGGCCGGATGTTCCGACATACCAGTTGGGCGGTTGGGACGCCAGGACGCCGGCAAACTGGCTCACCCAGATGTCGCTCACGTCCAGCGCCACCGCATAAGGCAGCAGCGCCGAGAAGAGTTCGGTGGTACGCTCGGGACCTTGCGACATCTCGAGCTCCGATTTCTCGGCGCGGCGGATGTACTCCTCGAGTCCCTTCACCTCGCGCCAGCGGCGAGCGCCGTCGGCGGTCTTGGCAGGCATGATGCCGCTGAACGCCAGGATGATGATGCCGGTGAGGGCTATGCCCGCGCCGAGCACCACGTTGGTGGTTACGGCGCCGATCGGGATACCGGCGATGGTCAGGAGGATGCCGAGCACCAGGTAGCCATTCCGCACCGATGCGGGACTCCTGGGAAAGAGTCGTTCCTTCACCAGGAAGTCGTACATCCCTTCCTTGATGGCAGATATATGGGTGTAGAACTCGTTGTGCAGGTCGCTCATGCGCCGAGTGGTGCTGCCGTCGTCAAAAACGCCGTCGAGCACGGTCGTCTCATACGGAACAAGGTCGCCGGGCAACGGCTTGGCGGTGCGTGAGAGTTCCCAGTCGGTCTTTGAAAGACCCAGCGAGCGAAGCGCCTTGCCGAGAAAGGAGTCCTCACCGAGTGTGGCGGTGAGGTTCGATGGCACTTCCGCAATGTTGATGTAGCCGCGCACGGCAAGGTCGAGCAACGTGGCGACGATGTCATCCATGTCGGCGCGCTGGTCCACCAGCGTTCCCGCTGCGCCCGGCGGCAGGCCGGCGGGCGGATGCCAGTTGGGGACAATGCTGCCCGGATCCGGCTCGCGGCCCTTGCTGCGCCAGCGGCTGAACATGCCGAAGAATCCGAGGAGCGGCAGCAGCACCGGCCACCAGAAGCTGGCCTCATCGCGCAGCTTGTCCGCTGCTGTGGGTGCGGCGATCACCCCCTTGGGAAACGCCGCCACCATGGTGAGCCCTTCACCGGGATCCAGGCGGCTAGCGCTGAACGCGTACTGCCCCGGACCAGTGACCGCCGCCGTGCAGCGTTCGTTGCTGTTGCTCTCGGCCCACCCGGCATAGCACCAGGCTGAAGACCCAGCGCCGTCCGCCCTGTCCGCCCCGTCCGCCGGTAAGTCCACCGTCGCACTCGCCTTCAGGATGGGCACCGGCCAGTTGGTGCCCGTCACCTGCCAGTAGAGCTCGTCGTGATCGTCAAAGAAGCCGAGTCCACGGTCCAGGCGGTAGCGAATGATGTATGTCTGCACGCCGGACACTGTGACGTCGGGATCGCCGATCCGGATGCGCACGTTGTTTCCGCTGCTGACCTGTGTGCCCAGTTTCCGGCCCTGCTCATCGGTCACGCTGAGCACGTCGAGGCCCACCTTGACCGTGCCAGCTCGAACGGGTGCACCGGCATCAAGAACCTTCGCATAGCTGACCGGGATCTCGCGGTAGATCCCATGCTTCTGGAGCGAGCCGAAGTCCACCGTGATCTGCTCGATCACATTGATGGTGCGGTCGGCTTTCACCGAGTACTGGGCATCGAACGACTGGATGACCCAGCCGGTATCCTGGGCAGTGAGTGAAACGGGAAGTAGAAGAACGATAAGGAGCACGACGGCACGACTGAGCATCGTGAATCGCTCGTTCACTCGATCGCTCCCAGGTTGGCGGCGGGCGCATTGCGTTCGCTGATGTCACTGAGTTCGAAAAACTCACCGGGCTGGAATCCGAATACGCTGGCGACCAGCAGGCTGGGGAATGATTGGCTCAGCGTGTTGAAGTCGCGCACCACGGCGTTGTAGTAGCGCCGGGCGCTGGCGATGTCATTCTCGGTCTCGGTGAGTTGCTGCTGCAGGGCCAGCACGTTCTCGCTGGCCTTGAGCTCAGGGTAGGCCTCGGCGAGCGCAAAGATCTGCCGCACGCCGCTGGTGAGCACGTTCTCGGCGTGGGCGCGGGTGGTGTTGTCGCTGGGCTTGCCGCCGGCGGAAAGCGCCTCGGCGCGCGCCTCGGTCACGGCTGCGAGGGTATGCTGCTCATGCCCCATGTAGCCGCGCACCAGGTCAACGAGGTTGGGAATCAGGTCGGTCCGGCGCTTGAGCAGCGCATCCACGCTGGCCCACGCCGCCCGCATCCGGTTCCGCAGGGCGACGAGCCGGTTGAACGTCCATGCCAGCCACGCCGCCACGAGGATGGCGAGGGCCAGGAGGAGGATGGAGAGCATGGAGGAAAGATAGTCGAGGGTCGAGAGTCGAGGGTCGAGGGTTCGTTACCCTGTTGCTCGACTCTCGACCCTCGACTCACTTCGTCGGATCGTCCTTCGGATTCACGTACGTCAGCTGGAACGGGCCCATCATGTGCACCTGCACGACCGTCTCGCCCTGGGCCCTGGCATAGTGATGCGCGTTGGCCGGGGCGGTGATGAAATCGCCCACCTTGAGCGACGGGAGCTCGGCGTCAGGCGACATCGTGTCGCCCATCCCGATGACGAGCTGGCCCTTGATCACGGTCACATGTTCGTCGGTCGGGTGCCAGTGCGGCGGGATGGTGTAGTTGTTGGGCATCTTGAGCCGCACGGTGACGATGGCGCTGGCCGCAGGATCGCCCTGCAGGACCACCATCTGGGCGCCGGCCGGGAAGATGGCCGGGGCGGGGCCCCACGCCAGCTTGTCGGCCCGCATGGCGGGATCGGCACCGGCATGATCGGTGGGTTGCTGGGCCATGAGGCTTGGCGCGGCAGTGAAAGTAACGAGCGCGATGAGCCACGCGCTGGTGCGGAAATGACGTGTATTCATTGCACGCTCTCCTCGGAAGGAATCCATTCGGTGAAGCAGATCCGCAGATTACGCCGATTTCGCAGATTGCTTCGATCTTGTGGCTGCTCCCAGGCTGTCCACCTGTCCACCAGTCCGTCTGTCCGTCTGTCCGTCTGTCCGTCTGTCCGTCTGTCCGAACTTACCGCCGGCCCACGGGGCGTCCAGAGGAAGGCCTCACCGGGTTATCGGATTTCCGAGGCGTAACACGACAGGAGAGGCTGCTGTGCGGGGGGGGTAGGGGCTACGCATCGCCCTCCGGTGGTGCGGGCCCGGATACTCATCACGCGAGAGTCGCCGCAGGCGACTCGGATATGCCGAGGCGCGACTGTCAGTCGCGCAATCCCCAGCCCCATTTACGGCAACCGTGCGAGGCATTGATGAAGACCAGCCGTATGCTGCTTGCGACCATCGCCGTACTGAGCGGAGGATGCCGCTCGGACCACCCCGCCACCGCTGCGTGGCGTGGCTCCGCCGAACTGCGCGACAGCGTGTGGGTGGTCACAAATCCCGACGCGCCGGTCTTCAATTCGACGCAGGTGCGCCTCAGCCCCCAATGGGATGTCGAGTTGCTGCCGGACAGTGTCGTGGGATGGGAGTCGCCGGAAAATGTGCGCCTGCTGCATGGCGTTGCGTACGTGCTCGACCTGCCTGCTCATCGCATCGCTGCCTTTGACACGCTGGGCCGGCGCGTCGTCGCGTTTGGCCGGGAGGGGGCCGGTCCGGGCGAGATGAAGGCGCCGACGGATCTTGTAGTCACGGGCGATGCTGTCGGTGTGGGCGATGGCCGGCTCGGTCGCTTCATGCTGTTCGATCCACAAGGGCACTATCTCCGCTCGACGCCTATTCCACAGATGTCATCGGTGATCCCCGTAGGGGATTCGGCGATTCTGGTGAAATACTTCCAGCCGGAGGAGCCGGGCTGGCGACTTATTTCAGGTGACTCGGTGCGGGAGATGGGACCGATGAGCAATCGCGGCGGAGCTGACGTGCCGTCCGACGTGGGAAGCTGGGGTGATGCATCAGGGGGTGTGGTCGTGCTCGCCAGCTCCAGCCGCCCCACGTTCCTGGTGTTCTCTCCCTCATTGCGACTCACGCGCGTCGTCAACATAAAACGGCCTCAGGAGCGCGCCACCGATGAGCAGATGACGCAGTTGAAGGCATCCATGAACGCGAGACTTTCGCAGATGCCGATCAAGCCGGATGCGAGAGCCAGTATTGTTGAGGAGGCACTGAAGAATCAGGCCATGCGCAGGGACATACAGGGCATTGCGATCGACTCGGCGGGCGGGCTCATTGGCATCTGGAGCCAGATCAGCCAGCAGTACGGCGGTGGCAATGCCTGGGTGGACGTCCTGTCCCTCTCAGGGGTCTATCTCTCGCGAATCGCCCTGCCAAGGCCGCTCAAGGCGCTTGATCTCGATGACGGGCGGCTCGTGACGCTTGCGGAGGATTCGCTCACCGGCACGGTCACACTGCGCTCGGCGCGGATCGAGCTGCCGGATAGGTGGCGCGCGATTGCTGCTGCTCCGGACGACACGAGAAGGTCTGATTGATGGGGATGTCTGGCGCTGAAACGAGGCTTTGTGTCGCACTGGCGATCGCCTTGCTGCCAGTCGCGGCCTGCTCGGACCAATCGGGGAGAGCCTCCATGGCGGAGGGAACCCCGATTGTCATCGACTCGACCCTTGTCCATTACACGCTAGCGAGTCAGCCCACGTTGACCATCGGGAATGACCCACAGGGTAGCCTGTTCCAGGTACTCGGTGTACTGAAGCTCTCGGATGGCAATCTCGTGATTGCCAATGGGCAGGACCGGGAATCTGTGGTTGTGGATACTGCTGGCAAGGTCCTCAGGCGCGTGGGCCGCAAAGGAAGCGGTCCGGGAGAGTTTGAACTGCTCGGCCGTCCTCTGCGTGCACCACACGATGAGATTGTCACGCTCGACTTGCGCCTGCGGCGACTCACCTGGCTCGCTGACACCGGTATCATCCGGACAGCGCCGCTGGATCCGCCAACCGCCGTGCCGCAACCCAGCGCGATCGGCGTGCGAAGCGACGGCAGCGTTCTGGTGACCAACGGTGCCTTTGCGCACTCGGCGAGTGGCGAGCCCCGAGTCGAGCGCGACAC
>DASTFH010000152.1:0-7371 GCA_035708725.1 Gemmatimonadales bacterium
GTCTGGAGCGGTAGTGGTAACGCAGCCGCCCCGCGTGGCGGCCGCCGAAGCACGCAAGGCAGCGCAAATGTTCCGCTCACTCGAGGTTCCGCTGCTTGGTGTGGTCGAGAACATGACCGGGCCCTTCGGCAAGGGCGCCGGCCAGCAGGTCGCCGGCGAGATCCAGGCGCCGTTCCTCGGCTCGATTCCTTTCGATGAGTTAGTGGTAGAGGAAGGCGACGCCGGGCGCCCTACGATGGTGGCGCGTCCGGAGAGTGCCACGGCGGTCGCGTTCATCGCTGCGGCACGCCGTGTGGCCAGCGGTCTGGGCTGGCGCCATGAGGTGGAAGTGGCGAGCCGATGAGCACGGCCACTGCCCCTCGGCCGGCCGGGCCACCACTCGCAGGAGGGCTCGCCCTGCCCGCTCCGGGATCAATGCGTCTCGCCAGCGAGCATTTCGCGGCCTCACTGCTCTATCTGCTCGCCGGAAGCGCCGGCCTCATCTGGGTCGCGCCGGACCTGGCGGCGGGTCTCTACGTGATGCCGAGAGTCGCGGGCATTACCCACCTGTTCACCCTGGGCTGGCTCACCACCACCATCTTCGGCGCACTGTATCAGCTGCTGCCGGTCGCACTCGGCGCGCCGGTCGCGTCAGTCCGTGCCGGGCACGCGAGCTTCTGGACTTTCGCGCCAGGGGTGGGACTCTTCGCAGCAGGCATCGCCTTCAGCAGCACGGTGCTGCATCACACCGGTATTGCGCTTATCAGCCTCGGCATCCTGCTCCTCGTCGCCAACGTGGGCGCGTCGCTTGCGTCGGCATCCAGGCGCGATACCACCTGGGTGGGGATCGCGCTCGCGCTCGGGTTCCTCACATCAACGCTGGTGCTTGGCGTCCTCCTGCTGCACAACCTTCACACCGGCTTCCTGGGCGACGCGCGCATCCGGGTCCTGGCCACGCACCTGCACATCGCCCTGGTCGGGTGGGTGCTTGTGATGATCGTAGGCGTTTCATTCCGGCTGCTCCCGATGTTCCTGCTGGCGCATGGCGCGGACACGCGCTGGGCGGGCCGGGCGCTGGCGCTGCTGAGCATCGGCGCGCCCGCGCTCGCGATCGGGCTGCTGGCGATCATTCCGGTCGTCGCCTGGATCGGACTCCTGCTCATGGAGGCGGGCCTCGCCTGTTTCCTTCGCCAATGCTGGGCGTTCTACCGGGTTCGCATCCGCAGACGAATTGACATCGGGATGCGGTTTGCCCGCGCCAGTCTCCTGTTCCTGTGTGCAAGCGCCCTGACGGGACCCTTCCTCCTGGCGCTCGGCGCACGCCACACACGCCTCGCCACGATCCATGTGGTCACCGGGCTGCTGGGCGGGCTGACGCTCTTCGTGATCGGCTTCTTCTACAAGATCGTCCCGCTGCTCGCGTGGACCGTACACTACCGCGACCGCATGGGCCGGAGTCCCGTGCCGACGGTCGCCGATACCTTCAGCGCTCGAGTGGCCACGATCCAGTTGCGGGTGATGGTGGCGGCGCTGCTGGTATTGGGTGTCGGCATCGGTGCCGGTTCCTCGCATCTGACACGCTGTGGCGCCGCGCTCTTTGCCATCGGCACCCTGCTGCTGGCAAGCCAGATCGGGCGCGTGGCCTTCGGGCGGCACGCATGAAGACGGACCCAACCATTCCGGTGCGCGCCAGCGACCGCGTGAGCGACGTGCTCCTGCGCGAAGAGGCGCTGCTCGACGTGTTCGTGGGTTACGCCCCGCACTTTGCCAAGCTCCGAAATCGCACCATGCGGCGCGTCATGGCGCGCCTGGTGACAGTAGAGCAGGCGGCACGCATGGCCGGCGTAGGAGTAGAGGGATTGCTGGAGGCCCTCAACCATGCCCTTGGCGTTACGGTGCCGAGCGAGCCGGCAGAGAGGCCCGCCATGACGCACGACGAGCCACTGCCGCAGCATCGGCCGCTCGACGCGAACGAAGTCGTGGTGGATGTCCGCGAGGACCTGCGGGCCGGCCGTGAGCCCTTCTCCACGATCATGCGTGCGGTCGGCGCCCTCAACCGGGACGACACACTGCGGCTGCGCACCACGTTCGAGCCGGTCCCGCTCTTCCACGTCCTGGGCAAGCGCGGCTTTGCCCACGAGGTGCTCGCGCACGCGCCCGACGACTGGTCCGTGTGGTTCTGGCGGCCGACGACGGAACTCGCACCCGGGCCTGCGGCAGCACCGATTGCGCAGCTGGAGGCAATGCCCCGATTCGGCGCCGACGGAACTCCGCTCGAGTGGCTCGATGTACGAGGACTGGAGCCACCCGAGCCGATGGTTCGCACGCTGGAAGCATTGGAAGGGCTGCCGGAAGGCCACGTGCTGGTGCAGGTGAATGTCCGCGTGCCGCGCTTCCTGCTGCCGGTCCTGGACGAGCGCGGGTTTGCCTATACGGTGGAGGAAGAGGGGCCAGACATGGTGCAGGTCCACATCCGGCGACAGCCGCCGGCAGTTCATCACTCATCAGGAGCAGACAGAATGCCCGTCGTATCGAACGAGCTGGACGTCCGTGTCATCCCGCCGAGAGAAAAGCACCCGGCGATCTTCTCCAAGGTGGACGCGCTCAAGTCCGGCGAGTCGCTGGTTATCATCAACGACCACGACCCCAGGCCGCTCAAGTACCAGCTCGACGCCGAGCATCCCGGAACCTTCGGCTGGGACTACGAAGCGACCGGCCCGGAGGTGTGGCGGGTGAAGATCACTCGGCGGTAGCGGGTCGAGAGGTCGAGCCGGTCAAGGGGTCAAGAGATAACCTCGACCCCTTGTCCTCTCGACTCGCTGGGCCGCTCCCCCTCCCGACTCCTCATCCCCCTGTCACCCAATCGTCATCCAACCCGCAAGGCAGCGCCATCCTCCCATGGCATCGTAGAGCCATCCCAAGCCACGGAGATGGCCCCATGTTCGACCTGCTGCCTGAATCCACGCGCACGCGCCACCGGTCGATCTGGCAAACCGGGACATCCATTGGCGTTCACGCCCTGATCATCACCGGTGCGGTGTGGGCCACCCGCACGGATCTGGTCGACGCCGAGGCGCGCACCGTTGTCCCCGTTGTCATGATTCCCCTTGATGACCGCATGCTTGACGCGGACCGGTCACAGCCCGCCGAGACGCAACCGGTGCTCGAGGCTCGGCCCGCTCCCGTCATTCCAGTGGTAACCACCGTACCGCTCGACGTGCCGCCGGTGACCACCAACCCGCCTCCATTCGATCCCGCGGACTACGATGGCCGAGGTCGACCGGGCGATGTCGTCACCGGGATTGCTGTCGCGCCCGATTCGGTCGGCACACGGAGCCTCGTGATCACCTCGGCGGAAGCCGACGAGGCGCCGTCGCTGCTTCGGGCCGGACCGAAGCTGGTCCCACCGGACCTCGCGGGGATCGCCGGACACGTCAAGCTGCAGTTCATCATTGGCGTGAACGGCAAGGTGGAACCCCAGTCGCTCAAGGTGCTGGAAAGTTCCAGCGAAGCGTTCGCGGAACCGGCACGCCTGATGATCCTGCGGAGTGTCTATCGGCCCGCCCGACGCCAGGGTGAAACGGTCCGGGTGCTGGTGCAGCAGGGGGTTGGGTTTACAGGAGTGGAGTGAGCGGAAAGCGGAAAGCGGAAAGCGGAAAGCGGAAAGCGGAAAGCGGAAAGCGGAAAGCGGAAAGCGGAGCGAAGATAACAGCGCCTAGCTCACAGCTCACAGCTCACAGCTCATAGCTCATCGGCACCGCCTGAGCCGTTCCCGCCCGGTTTTGCGTAACAGCTGAACAGGTACTGAGCTAACCGCCACCCGACGTGGACGTCGCGTCGTCCGCCCACGAGCCTGCTCCGGGCGTCCTGGCGCCGCTGGCGGGCGGGCGACAACCCGGCGGCGACAGCCGCCTCCCCTGGAGGGCACGACCATGGAGACAGACCGGAGAACAGGCTGGAGCAGCTACGCCGCCGCCGCACTATTGGCCCTCTGCATGCCCGGGGTGGCCCGCGCGCAGGGGTGCATGCCGCTGCGATTCACGTCCCCGAACCTCGGCGGCCAGGCCACCTCGTTCCTCCGGCCGCATGAATGGCAGGTGGGCATCGGGTTTCGCCGGGTCGCCACGCATCGGTTCTATGTGGGCAGCGAGGAGAACGAGGCCAAGGCGCCCGGCGGCCAGCCGCTCCGGCTCAGCCTCAACTCGCTCAACCTGAGCGCGGCCTATGGACTGTCGGAGCGCACCAGCCTCACGCTGGCCGTGCCGATGTCCTCCAGTTCCTCCAGCAATTTCCACCCGGATGGCCTGCGCCACACCACCTCGGCCACGGGTATTGGCGACATCAGTCTCACGGCCGGCTACTGGCTGGCCCAGCCGACCCGGCATCCATTCACCAACGCCCAGGTCAGCCTGGGTGTGAAGGCGCCCACGGGAAGCGTGCACCAGACGGACGAGGCATTCGCCGCCGACGGGAGTGCGTCGCAACAGCCCGTCACGCAGACCGTGCAGCCCGGTGATGGCGGCTTCGCCGTCCTGCTGCAGGTGCAGGCGTTCCAGCGGCTCGCGCCCCGGCTCTCGCTCTACCAGCTCGGCTCCTATTCCGCGAGTCTCAAGCAGCACACCGACGTCGTGGATCCGCCGGCGGGTGTCGAATGGGCAGTCCCCGATGTCTACACGGGACGCCTTGGGCTTGCGTGGGCGGCCGTGCCGAGCCAAGGGCTGTCGCTCAGTCTTGGCGGAAGGATCGACGGGACCACGTCAGCCGACATCATCGGCGGTCACGACGACTACCAGCGCAAGGCGGGCTACACCATGTACGTGGACCCGGGACTCTCATGGGTCACCGGGGTCAATCAGTTCACGTTGAGCGTGCCCGTGCGGGTCCGGCACAACTATCTTCCCGTGACATTGTCCAACGGCAATGTGCGCCTCAGCGGCGGGGGCGTGAACGACTTCGTGATCTACTTCGATTTCAGCCGGCGGATGTAGGTCAAGAGGTCGAGGAGTCGAGAGGTCGAGAGTCAAGTATCGGGCGCCCGACGCTCTCGACTCCTCGACTCCTTGACCCCTCGACCCCTCGACCCTGATCGGAGCCTGAGAATGTGGAGAGTGACAGTAATTCTCGCGCTCACCCTGGGTGCCGTGGGTCGCCTTGGCGCGCAGGAGGCCAGGGCGGGTGCCAGCGCACCGGACTTCACCCTCAGCGCGCTCGACTCCACGACGGTACACCTCGCTGCATTCCGCGGGCATCCGGTCGTCATCAACTTCTGGGCGACCTGGTGCCCGCCCTGCATCCACGAAATGCCGGAGCTCGCCACCCGGTTTGCCCAGCATCGCGAGGCAAACCTCGAGGTGCTGGCGGTGAATGCCGACGGCGAGAAGGCGGACAAGATCCGCCGGTTTGCTGCCGGCATGTCCCTCCCCTTTCCCGTACTGCTGGACCCCAGGATCAAGACGGCCGCCGCCTACGGCGTCATCCAGCTCCCGGTCACGGTCTTCGTGGACTCGTCCGGCGTCATCCGTCGCATTCACGCGGGCCCCATCCAGCCCAGTGCACTCGATGCGGGAGTGGATGAGATTCTGGGGAAACCGCGGTAGAGCTGAAAGCCGGGCGAAGGCGCCGCTCTCATCTCTCAGTTCTTGGCTCTCAGCTCATAGCTGCCAACCTCATAGTGCCTCACCACCTCATCGCGCTGCGTGAGGTACCTGTCATCCTCCGCAAAGAACCGCGCACGGCTGATGTCATTCCCCGCGAATGCGCGAATCGAATCCTCGCCGTCCCAGTATGAGATGAACAGAAATTCGGTCTCCTCGCCCACGGGGCGGCGGAGCACCATCACCCCACAATTGCCGGGCGTCGCCCGGCACTCCGCGACGCCCGTGCGGTCCAGATAGTCGAGATATGCGTCGGCGTCGTGGCGGGCCGTGGCCCCGCGCCAGGTTCGGGCAACCATGGCCGACCTCACAGCAACGTGGTGCGCGCGAGAGGGCCCGCCACACGGGTCCAGAGCGACCACCACCGGGATATCCATTTCATGCCAACTCCTTGCCATCGGTTCACTAACCAGCAATCTTCACCTGACAGGTTAGATTTTACCTGGAGGTACCTAACCTGTCAATAGTCATTTGGGGGTTATATGTCAAATGGGCTGCCGGTGATACGGAACGTCGCCAACATGGAACTCGTGGGCGGCCGGCCCGTGGTGGACTTCGTCAACACCTTGAGCGACCGGGCGCTGCCCACCCCGCTGGAGCGGCTGTCCAGCTATGACGAGCTGCTGCACTGGTGCCTGCGGGAGGAACTGATCGACCGTCCGGAGCAGGCCCGGTTGCGGCGCCTGGCGGCCGCGCATCCACGCAAGGCCGCGGTGGCCCTGGCTCAGGCTCGGCTCCTTCGTGAACTGCTCTTCCAGCTGTTTGCGGCGAGCGCGGAAGGGCGCGTGCCCGCCCCGGAGCTGCGCACGGAACTCAACGATTGGCTGGTGCAGGCCGCCCGCCGCCGCCGTCTCGAGCCCTCTGCTGGCGGGCTGCGCTGGCTCTGGGTTCGCGGGGATCAGGAACTGGACTGGATGCTCTGGCCGCTGGCATGGTCTGCCACGGAGTTGCTGGGCAGTGACGACGTCGGCCGCCTCAAGGAGTGCGCCCAGGACGACTGCCGCTGGCTGTTCCTGGACCTCAGCAAGAACCGCAGCCGGCGCTGGTGCAGCATGGAGCAGTGCGGCAACCGGGCGAAGGCGAAGAGGCACTATGAACGTCGTAAGTCCTGAGGCATGCGTCGCACGGCTTGACGGCCGCCAGCTACTTGCATATACATGTATTTTTCCGGATGCCAGACGCCGAACTTGTCACCTTGGACTCCCGATGACCTCTCGACCCCTCGACCACCTCACCGTCGCCCGCACCATTGCCGCCGACTGCCTCGCGTTCCGGGTGCGGCGTGTGTCGCGCGTGCTGACCCGGCTCTACGACGAGGCCTTGAGACCGTTGGGCATCCAGGCCACCCAGCTCACGCTTCTCAACGCCGTGGTGCTCTGTGACGAAGCCAGCGACGGCGATGGTGCAGCGATGGGCCGACTCGCCGAGGTCCTCGCCATGGACCTCACCACGCTGTCGCGCAACCTGCGACCACTCGAGAAGTCGCGCCTGATCGGCATTGCACCGCTGCCAACTGATCGTCGGGTGCGCGTGGCACGCGTCACGAGGGCTGGGCGCCAGCTCATCGAGAATGCGCTGCCGCTCTGGCGCCATGCGCATGCGCGCGTGGTCGCGGCGCTGGGCGAGCAGGAAGCCGAGGATCTCAAGGCGGCGTTCGATGCAACGGTGGCGGCAGTGCAGGGAGAAGAGACCCTGGCGCGGTGAGCGCTGTGCGCTGTGCGCTGTGCGCTGTGCGACA
>DASTFH010000153.1:0-3526 GCA_035708725.1 Gemmatimonadales bacterium
TCGGCGAGGACCAGATCTTCTATTGCAAGCAACGCGGTCTCAACACCGAGAACGCGATTTCGATGATCGTCAACGGCTTCTGCAAGGAAGTGTTCAAGGAGCTTCCCATGGAGTTCGCGGTGGAAGCGCAGAAGCTGCTGGGGGTAAGTCTGGAAGGCAGTGTGGGGTAGGTGAGAGTCAAGAGTTGAGAGTTAAGACGCAATCACTCTCAACTCTCAACTCTCAACTCTTAACTCATCAGGGAGCCACGTACGTGCTAGATATCCGCGACCTCCGCGCCAACGCGGGTGAGAAGGAGATCCTCCGGGGCATTTCGCTCTCGGTCAACCCGGGCGAGGTGCACGCCATCATGGGACCCAACGGCTCGGGCAAGAGCACGCTGGCCCAGGTGCTGGCGGGGCATCCGGCCTACGAGGTGACCGGCGGCAGCGTCACCTACAAGGGCGAGGACCTGCTCGACATGGAACCGGAGGAACGGGCGCAGAAGGGCATCTTCCTCGCGTTCCAGTATCCGGTGGAAATCCCCGGCGTCTCCAACGCCTATTTCCTCCGTGCGGCCTACAATGAAATCCGGAAGAGCCAGGGCCTCGACGAGCTCGACCCGATCGATTTCATGGACGTGCTGGAAGAGAAGCTCAAGGTGGTGGAGTGGGGCCCCGAGATCATGAGCCGCGCGGTCAACAGCGGTTTCTCGGGCGGCGAGAAGAAGCGGAACGAGATCCTGCAGATGGCGGTGCTCGAGCCGGCGCTCGCCATCCTGGACGAGACCGATTCGGGGCTCGACATTGACGCGCTCCGCATCGTGGCGGCGGGCGTCAACCGGCTGCGGCATCCCGATCGCGCCACCATCATCGTGACGCACTACCAGCGGCTCCTCAACTATATCGTGCCCGATTACGTGCATGTGCTCTCGGGCGGCCGCATCGTGAAGTCGGGCGGCAAGGAACTGGCGCTGGAACTCGAGGCCCGCGGCTACGAATGGGTGGCAGGCGCGGACGCGGAGCCGGCGGGAGCGGGGGTGGCGTGAGCACGAGCGCGTACGAAGAGCAGTTCTCGGCTGCAAGCCGGAACGGCGGTGCCGAGCCGGGCTGGCTCGTCCCGGTGCGGAAGGCGGCGTTCGAGAGCTTCCGCCAGACCGGCTTCCCGTCATCACGTGACGAAGAGTGGCGCTTCACGCCGCTGACGCCGATCGCGTCCACGACCTTCGTGCCCGCGCCCGCCTCGGCAGTATCCGAAGCGGATATTGCGCCGTTCTACTTTGGCCATCCCGAATGGCCTCGGCTCGTGTTCGTGAACGGCCGCTACGATGCCTCGCTCTCGCAGGTTCCGGCGCTCCCGGACGGCGTCAAGCTGGGGAGCCTGGCCGCGGCCGTCTCCGCTGACTCGTCGCTTGAGCGGCACGTAGCCCGTCATGCACCCATCACCACGAGCCCGTTCACGGCGCTCAACACCGCCTTCATCAAGGACGGCGCCTACGTGCACGTCCCCCGCGGACTGGTGCTGGAGCAGCCCGTGACCGTGCTCTTCGTGAGCACCGGGGACGCCGCCGATGCCGTCACCCATCCACGCAACCTCTTCATCATCGAAGACGGCGCCAACGCGTCCATCGTGGAGAGCTACGTGACCGTGGCGCCGGGATCGCGCTACTTCACCAACGTGGTGACCGAAGTGGTGACCGGCGCCAACGCCTGGGTGGAGCACACCCGCATCCAGCGCGAGAGCGAGGCGGCGTATCACGTGGGCCGCACCCACATCGAGCAGGCGGCCGACAGCCACTATCGCTCCTTCACGCTCGCCATGGGCGGCGCCATGGCCCGGCACAATCTCGACGCGCACTTGAACGCGCCCAATGTCGAGACCCTGATGTACGGCCTCTACCTGACGCGTGGGGAGCAGGTGGTGGACAATCACACCGCCATTTTCCACGACCACCCGAACTGCCGCAGCTGGGAAGTGTACAAGGGCGTGCTCGACGGCAAGTCGCGCGCGGTGTTCAACGGCAAGGTGTTCGTGCAGCCCGAGGCGCAGAAGACCGACGCCAAGCAGACCAACCGCAACCTGCTCCTCTCGAAGCAGGCGCGGGTGGACACCAAGCCCCAGCTCGAGATCTTTGCCGACGACGTGAAGTGCACCCACGGCGCCACCGTGGGCCAGCTGGATGACGTGGCGCTCTTCTACGCGCGGAGCCGGGGCATCCCGCAGGTGGAGGCGATGCGGCTCCTCACCTACGCTTTCGCTGCGGAAGTGGTCTCCGAGGTGGCGCTCACTCCCGTGCGGGAGGAGCTTGATCGGCTCCTGCTCGAGCGGCTGGGCTCGCTGGAGTAGCGTGACCACCACGGCCGCCCTGCCGCGCCTGGACGTCGAGGCCATTCGCCAGGACTTTCCCATCCTGGCCACGACCATGCATGGGCGGCCGCTGGTGTACCTCGACAGCGCCGCTTCCAGCCAGAAGCCGCGCGCCGTGCTCGACGCACTGCGCGAGTTCTACGAGACCACCAACGCCAATATCCATCGCGGTGTCTACGCGCTGAGCGCCGAGGCAACCCGCCGCTACGACGTGGCGCGGCAAAAGCTTGCGGCCTACCTCGGCGCCGAGCATGCGCATGAAGTGATCTTCACTCGCGGCACCACCGAGAGCATCAACCTCGTGGCCCAGAGCTGGGCCCGTCCCCGGCTCAAGCCGGGCGACGAGATCCTGCTCACCGAGATGGAGCACCACTCCAACATCGTGCCGTGGCAGCTGGTGGCGGAGCAGACCGGTGCCGTGCTGCGCCCCGCGCCCATCACCGACCGCGGCGAGATTGACCTGGAGCGTTTCGCTTCGCTCGTCACCGATCGGACGAAGGTCGTCGCCGTTGCCCACGTCTCCAACGCGCTCGGCACCATCAACCCGGTGCGGCATATCGCGGATCTCGCGCACGCGGCCGGTGCCGTGCTGGCGGTGGACGGCGCGCAGGCGGCGCCCCACCTGCCGGTTGACGTCCAGGCCCTGGGCGCCGATTTCTACGCCTTTTCCAGCCACAAGATGCTGGGGCCCACCGGCATCGGCGTGCTCTACGGCCGGGAAGGGCTGCTCGATGCCATGCCCCCCTGGCAGGGTGGCGGCGACATGATCAACACGGTGAGCTTCTCGGGCTCGACCTGGGCGCCATTGCCGGCCAAGTTCGAGGCGGGCACGCCCAACATCGCCGGCGCGGTCGGGTTTGGCGCCGCCGTAGACTACATCGAGGCGATCGGGCGAGAGCGGATCGCCGAGCATGAGCATGCCCTGCTGGCGTATGCCACGAGCCGGGTGACGGACGTGTCCGGGCTTCGCGTCATCGGCACGGCGCCGCTCAAGGCATCGGTGCTGAGCTTCGTGATGGAGGGCATTCACCCGCACGATATCGGCACCGTGCTCGACAGCGAGGGTGTCTGCATCCGCGCCGGCCATCACTGCGCCCAGCCGCTCATGAAGCGGATGGGCGTGCCGGCCACGGCGCGCGCGTCGTTTGCGGTTTACAACACCGAGCGTGATGCCGACACC
>DASTFH010000154.1:0-12868 GCA_035708725.1 Gemmatimonadales bacterium
TCGGGCGGCGCGGAGCGCTGCAGCGCGTCGAGCAGATCCAGCGCAGAGCCGTTGGGAATGTTGAGCAGGGACCAGAGCGGCAGCGATTCCACCGCTGCGCATGATCCATCGGCCGTCGTCACCTCGAGGGAGACACCGAGGTCCCGGGCGGCGAGCGCCAGCGCAACCGGCAGATAATGGATGTTCCGCGCGAGCCAGAGTGCCTCGAAGTTGGCGACCGTCCCACCCGAGGTGAGATGCCCCCACGCGTGCTGGTCGTCATACCCGATCATGCGCGCCAGCCCAGCCGCCACTTCGAGCTCGAGGGCGGTGGTGACGGGCGCCGCCTCGGCGGCAATGTTGTTCGGGTTGTAGAGCAGCGCCGCGATGTAGCCGACCTGCGCCGCGAGGGTCGGCTCATACAGCATGTGGCCCTTGTAGCGGCCGCTGAAGAAGGGGATGTCACGCTTGAGCGCAGACAGCAACCCCATCAGCTCCTGGGTCAGCGTGTCCACCGCGTGCTCGAAGCCCGGCTGCCGCTTGTCGGCTTCCCGGATGGTGATGCCGTCTTCCGGGTGAAAGTTGCGCCGCCAGAAGACGTGGTCGCGCATGGCCTCGGTCACCAGCCGCTCCAGCAGGCCGGCGTTCTCGGCGCGCGGCCCCAGGAACCACGACCGCAGCGCCTGATCGGGATAATTGGTCATGCCTGCATCATGCACGGGCTTCATGAAGCACGCCGCCCGGCTTTGGTGAGGAAACCTTCCCACAATCTTCACGCTCTCCTGCGGCTCGCCGTCACAACTTGCACAAGACAGGAATCCGAGCTCCGGGGCACGCAACGCAGGAGGGCGAGATGTTCACCGAGATTCTGGTTCCACTGGACGGGGGACGGATCGCGGAACAGGCCATACCGCTCGCCACCGCGCTGGCCAGGCGTCACGGCAGCAGGCTGCACTTCGTCGGCGTGAGCCGACCCGTCGCGTTCACCAATCCAGGCGCCTTCTCACCGGAAGTCCCGCTCACGTCCAGCGTGGAACTCGACCTCATTGCCGCGGAAGAGCTTGCGCGGTACCTGGCGGATTGGTCCGGCCGCGTCGCAAGCGCGGATGGCGTGGCGGTGCGGAGCGCCGTGCTGAAGGGGGCGGAGCCCGCGGGCGACCAGCTGGTGGAGTACGCCGCAAAGCACCGCATCGAGCTGGTGATCATGCACACCCACGCACGCGGAGCGATGCGCCGTCTCTGGCTTGGCAGCGTCGCCAACGCGCTTGCGCAGAAGAGCGGCATTCCCTGCCTCCTGCTTCGTGGCCCCCTGACAGCGACCGCCGAAGCCGAGCTCCCGGTCCGGCCCCGCCGCATCGTTGTTCCGCTCGACGGTTCGACCGAGGCCGAGCTGGCGGTCGAACTGGCACTCGCCTGCGCCGACCCCGACATCACCGAACTCGAGCTGCTCACGATCGTCTCGCCCCTGCCCTTCCCCGGCTCGGTGCTCGAAGGCGCGGCGCTCGAGACACGTACCGCCGCTGCCGAACGGTACCTGGCACGCGTCGCGTCGCGCGCCACGGAGGCGGACATCGTGACCCGTTCGAGCGTGGTGGTCCATGCCAGCCCGTCAGCCGCCATCGTCTCGCACGTCCAGCAGTGTGGCGCAGACCTTGTCGTGATCGCCGCGCATTTCCGCAGCGGCGTCAACCGCGTGTTTCTCGGCAGCGTGATGGACCGCCTGCTTCGCAAGACGTACGTGCCCATGCTGGTCTGGCGCAGCAAGGAGCTGGCCGGCACTGAGCTGCTGCCCTTGCACGCCGAGCCGATGGAACTGGCCTTGCACTGAACTGTGGGTGGGGTGGGGAGGCACACAGGGCATCCGTCGCGAGACGGGTGCCTTTGTGTTTATATAGTTGGACAGGTGGACAGATGGACAGTTGGACAGTGGTCGACGGTCAACGGTCAATCCACGACCCGCGACCCGCGACCCGCGACCCATGACCCGCGACCCGTGACCCCATGCGCACCCGCACACTCAATTCCCTCGCCGTCTCCGCCATCGGCCTCGGCTGCATGGGCATGTCGGAGTTCTACGGGCCTGCCGACGAAGCAGAGTCCATCGCCACGATCCATCGTGCGCTCGATATCGGCGTCACCTTCCTCGACACCGCCGACATGTACGGCATCGGCGAGAACGAGAAGCTGGTGGGACGCGCGATCGCCAGGCGCCGAAACGACGTGGTGCTCGCCACCAAGTTCGGCAACGTCCGCGATCCCGCCGATCCATCCAGGTTCAGCATCAGCGGGCGCCCGGAGTACGTGCGCGCCGCCTGCGATGCATCGCTCCGCCGGCTCGGCGTCGATCACATCGACCTCTACTATCAGCATCGGGTGGACCTGGAGACACCGATCGAGGACACGGTGGGTGCCATGGCGCGGCTGGTCGAAGCGGGCAAGGTGCGCTTCCTCGGTCTCTCGGAAGCCAGGCCGGAGACCATCCGCCGAGCGGTCACCGTACATCCGATCACGGCGTACCAGGGCGAGTATTCGCTCTGGACCCGGGAGATCGAGAATGAAGTCCTGCCCACCTGCCGGGCGCTGGGCATCGGGTTCGTGGCCTACAGCCCCCTGGGACGGGGATTGCTGACCGGAAAGATCACGAACGTGGATGCGCTCGCCGAGAACGACTCACGCCGCCGGCATCCGCGATTCCAGGATGCGAATCTGGAGAAGAATCTGGCTCTCGTGTCGCGGGTCACGGGTCTCGCGTCCGAGAAGGGCGTGACGCCGGCGCAGCTGGCGCTCGCCTGGCTGCTGCACCGTGGTGACGACATCGTCCCGATCCCGGGAACGACGAAGATCAGTCGCCTGGAAGAGAACGCCGCCGCCGCGGATATCGAGCTCAGCGACGCCGACATGGCGCATCTCGATGACGCGGCTCCGGTCGGCTCGGGCGCCGGAGAACGGTATGCGGAGAGCGGGATGAAGACGGTGATGCGTTAGGCGGGAAGACGGACAGACGGACAGACGGAAAGTGGCCGACGGTCGACGGCGAACTTTCCACCTGTCCACCTGTCCAACTATTTCCGAATCGAATACATCCTTACATGCTGCAGGTCCATTTCATCCCGCCAGATGCCGAGCAGGTAGTCGGATCCGATTTCGAAGGGCGTGAAGTTCGCCGGCAGCGCGACCGCACCGAGCAGGCGGCCCGACGAATCGAAGATGTCGGCGGTCGCGGGGTCGGAGCGGAGCACGCGGGCCCGCATGACCCAGAGATTGCCATCGGGATCTACCGTGAAGTCGTCGTAGGCCGGCATGCGCTCATGCCTGGGGAAATTGTCCCAGATCGCTGTCTGCTCCGCGAGCTGCTCAGGCGGTACGTCTTCGAGGAAATCCGCCTTGACGCGAGCGAGCATGTCGTCAGTCACGGGTGGCGGCTCGCCAGCGCGCCGGATGCTGCGGACGAGGGAGCCATCGGGACGAAGAACGCTGATCCCGTATCGCACGTTGTCGCCGACATAGATCAGCGAATCGTGAGCAGTGTATGCGGACGACGGACCGAGCGGCACGCCCCAGATCGTGGCAAAGCGGTCCTTGCCCGAACCACCGGACACTACCCATGACTCGCTGCCCAGCACGGTGGCCACCGTGTCGGCCTCGGGACCCAGATCCGGCGTCAGGCGCACAAGCAGCTCCAGGGGCCGCGTGGCCCCTGGCTTGGAGTCCGGTGTGAATCCAGATGCGGCACGCGCAAGCCAGGATCCGTCATCGAGACGAGCGTTCGGCACCACGAACTTGCCACCGGCCGTCTGTGCAGTGGACAAGGAGCTCAGGAAAGTCCCATCGGGCCCGAAACGACTGACTCGACGCAGCTGATAGTCGAAAGTGCCAAGTGTATCGCCCGGCAAATGGAACAACTTGCCCGGAGCTCGAAATTCTCCTGGCCCCTCCCCCGCTCTTCCATGCGAGGACATCCACGCGCCCGCGGAATCGTAGATCATCAGCTGCGATGATCCGGCGCTCAAGACCGCGATGCGGCCATCGTGAAAACGGGTGACACCCGACACGTCCAGCAGGTCGTAGTGCGGGTCGGTGTCACTGCCGCCGATGTCGAGCTCGGGCGCCGTGTCGATCGTCCACGTTTCTCCCTCAGCCCACGCTGGCGCGGTGCTCGTGACGATCTGGACGCCCGCGCTGTCCGTCACGGTGGCGGTGGAGTGACCGGCCGCCTCGCCGCAGGCGGCGAGGAGGACGGCAGGCAGCAGGAACAGGACGCCTGATCTGCGGATCATGAGGGACATCTCCGGCCTGGTTCAGTCCCAATGTAGAGGCAGGACGAGGGCGGGCAAGAAGGGCGGGCTTGTCCCGCCCATTCATTCGCTGGGCCCAGGACAAGCCCGTCCATCCCGTGCCGTCAGTTCGGAACCGCGACCCGCAGGATCTGTCCCGGCAGCGGCGGACCGAAGCCGATGTTGGAGATGTAGAGCATTCCATCCGGGCCGAATCGCATCGCAGTCGGAAGGAAGAGGCCGTCCACGATAACGTCGCGATCCCCCTGCTTGTCGATTCGGATCACCCGGCCCGTCATCGGCGTCGGGCCATCGCCCGACACCGAGCTGTTCTCGAGCACGTACATCCGGCCGCTGTGGTCGAAATCGAGGCCCAGCACAGTGGTGAAGCCGCCGGCCACGTCCGACACGTCGCCGCTCCTGGAGACCCGGATCACCTTCTCCTGGCCGGCCACCACGGGAAATGTGCCAAGGTTGGAGATATAGAAATCGCCGCCTCGCTCGGCGATCACGGTGGGCACCCAGTGGCCCTCATGCACGGAGATGTCGAGGAGCCTGGCGATGCCGCCGGTGCGGGGATCAATGCGAACCAGGTCGCCATGGTTGGGTTCCACCGCCACCAGCGATCCGCCGGAGCGGATCATGCTGTACCACGTGCCGGTCGGCTCGAAGTCGCCCGGCTGGTTCACGGCCGTGGGATGGCTCATTTCGAACGCGCCAAGATCATTGATCATGGTCCACTCGCCCGACGCACTCACCCGGGCGACACCCTGCGGCACGTCGGGCGATCCGTGGTCGCAGCCACCTCCCGACATGAGCGCGTACATCTGGTTGCCGACAAAGGCGATGTCCGCCACACCCGAGACCAGGCCTAGCTGGTTCAGGTCGGATGGGAAACCAGTGGCGAAGGCGCTGACATGGCCCGCGCGGTCAATGCGGGAGATGCGAGAGGTTGGGCCATTGGTGTAGGGCCCGACCGGGGGCACGACCTGCGCGCATTGCGCCTCGGTGGTGGATGAGGTCCCGCCAGTGCCCGCCTCGGCCACGTACATGTCGCCGTTAGGTGCCCAGGCAAATCCTCTCGGATACTGGAGACCGTCAGCAAAGACCTCGGGAGTCAGCGGCAAGGAGACCGGCGCCTTCCTGGCCAGAAGCCCGCCGGTATCGGGAGCGGTGCCGTCAGCGCAGGCGGCAAGCAACGCGAGGGCGGCCAGTGCCGCCAGGGAACTGCTGGACCTCATAGATCCTCCGAAGGACAGGGGGTGGGACGTGTGACCGCCGCCAACATCGCGCTCGCCCGTCCACAAGGCGTCCATGAAGCGTCACGGGGTGGCGTTTGACGTCCGGCGTCAGCGCTCAGCTCCGGACCCCCAGCCCTTGACTCTCGATCATCTCCGATATATCGTCCGTAACATCGCACGATATACTGGAGACTGAAGATGCGTAAATCACAGAATGATTGGGGTTTCGGACCCTTCAACGCCGATTTCCCGTTCAATTTCGGCGGCTGGGGACGGCCCGGTGGCCGAGGGCGGCGGCGGCGCCAGATGTTCGAGTCGGGCGAGGTGAAGTTCATCATCCTCCGCCTGCTCAAGGACAAGCCGATGCACGGCTACGAGGTGATGAAGGCCTTGGAGGAGAAGATGGCCGGCTGCTACTCACCCTCGCCTGGCACCGTCTACCCGACCCTGCAGATGCTGGAAGACGAGGGCTTTGTCCGGGTGGAGGAGGTGGACGGCAAGAAGGTCTACCACGTGACGCCGGAGGGCGAGGCGTATCTCGTCGAGAACCGGGATCTCATCGACGAGATCGTCGAGCGCGTGAAGGAAACGGTGCGCGACGTGGCCGGCGGCGCCATGGGCGACCTCCACCGCACCTTCGGCCGGCTAGCGAAGACCACCTTCGGCACCGCCTGGCGCCGCGGGCCGGACGATCCGGCGCTTGCCAAGGTGGCGGAGATCCTGAAGCAGGCAGCGAAGGACGTGGAAGAGGCGTGGGGCGTGGGGCGTGAGGCGTGAGGCATGGGGCGTGGGCGTGGGGCCGCATGCCTCAAGCCCCATGCCTCATGCCCTCAGCCTGCCCACCACCGCCTCCCTCACCGCCGCCGGCGCGAGGACCTCCGCTTCCGGGCCGTACTGCAGCACATGCCGTACGGCCCAGTCCGGATCGGCCAGCGGATATTCGCGCGTGAGTGATCCGTCCTCAGCGAGTGCGACACCTTCCCGTTCCGCAATCCACCGCGCCACTGCTGGCGAGTAGCGGATGGTGACCGTCGCAACGGGATCCTCGGTGTGGAAGACGTGGCCGTCGCGCACCACGCTCGTCAGCGGGTCGCCGTCGGGTGCCGCAAAGGTCTCCTCCAGCCGCACCGCGTCGGTGATCCGGTCCAGGCGAAAGACCCGGAGCCCGTCGCTCGCCTCGCAGTGCGCCACGAGATACCAGCTGCCGCGTGACAGGACCCAGCCAAAGGGACAGATCACCCGCGCCGCCGAAGCCGGCGCTTCCGCCTTGCGATAGCTGATCCGTGCCTTGTGTCGGTCGCGGGCCGCGAGCCGGAGCACCTCGCGCCGCTCGCGAAGCTCAGGTGTCAGTTCCCCCAGCGTCGCCGCACGGAGGGTCGGCATCGGGGGCGCATCCTTGACGTGGGCAAGCGCGCCCTGCAGCCGCTCCCGGGCCCGTTCGATGAGCGACTGTTCCTCGAGTGGGCGGAGTCCCCGCAGCAGCGCAAGGCCAAGCTCGAGCGCCGCGAGTTCGCCGGCACTGAACCGCATAGGCCGCAGGAAATGGCTGGTGCGCACCGACACCCGCTGCTCCTCGATCGTGATATTCAGCGCCTCGACAAAGCCACCCGGGTCATCAAACCGGTACGCCAGCGAGCGGATATCCGCCAGCAGCGTCGCGCGATCGACACCCAGGATGTCGGCGACTTCATTGATGTCGTGGGGCTTGTCGTCCGACAGCCGGGGGATGAGCAGCAGGATGCGCCGGAGCTTGTCCGCGGTGGTGTCACTCATGCGGCCCCTCCATAGAGGGCCAGCGTCCGGTCCATGGCGTCGCGCCACGCGGAGACCAGCTCGGGTGGCGACACCGGCTCTGCCTGTCCCGCGAGCGGCAGCAGCCAGCGCACGAAGGCGTCCACTCGTCGCACCTCGTACATGCGCTGGCCTGCCGCGCCGGGCACTTCGGCCCCGATGCTGGCGGCCGCGTCGGCGGCGCCTGAATGCCCGCTGAACGCGACCACCGCATTCATCCAGTTGCCGTCGCCCAGCTCCCAGTTCTGCCGCTGATGCGCGTGCTCGCGCAGGTCGAAACCCGCGGGGCGCTCGAAATCGGGCGTGCCCGGCTCGGCCTCGTTCATTTTCGGGTTTGCCATGCGGCTCACCCGGAAGTTCTTGACCAGCGCCTCGCCCGGCTCGCGCGCCGCGAGATACCAATGGTGGAAGAGGAAGAAGACGCCGAGCGGTTCGGCCTCCCGACGCGCGGTGGCGCCGGTGGCCACGGCGACGTAATCGAAGCTGACCCGCTTTCGTCGCCCGATGGCCTCAATGAGCATTTCCAGAACGCTCTCGTTTTCACGCCCGGCCGGCACGACGACGGTCGACTGGCTCACCTGCTCCACCCCGTCCATCGGCAGGTCGACCGCCAGCTTCCGGAGCGCCGTTCGGAGTTCGGCCTCGAGATCGGGATCGCCCAGCCGCAGCGCCTGGCGCGCACCGTCCGCGATCACGCGGAGTTCGTCGGCCGTGAAGGCGAGCTCCCCCAGATCCCGGTAGCCGTATGCCTTGATGCGGGCAGGTGACGTCCTGTGCTCGGCGTCGATCACGGAAAGATATGGCAGGTAGAAATCACGCCGCCGCAGGCGGTAGCCCGCGCTCTGGCCCTCAGGTCCCACCGTTTCGATCGGGACGCCGAACGAGCGGAGCTCGTCCTTGTCACGTTCGAACATGCGCCGCACGGTCGCGTCGTTGCCACCCGCGTAGCCCGGGACCTCTTCGCGCAACTGCTCCAGGGTGACCGGCGAGTGGCGGCGCAGCAGCTCCGCCAGCAGGTCCATCCACCGCTGCAGCTTCTTGCCGGCCATCACGACTCCCGTACTCGAATGATCTCGCCCCGTGCGGGCACTCCGGCGCGCGCGCCGATCATGCGCGCATACGCATCCACCTGCTGGCGATACTCCTCCTCGCGGCGCGCCCAGGTGGCGTCATCCGCGTGATCGGTCTTCCAGTCGAGCACCAGCCACTCGCCGTCCACCAGTGCCGCCGCATCGGCAATCCCCTGGGTGATGACATCAACGCCATCAGCACCCTCCACCGTGAAGACCGGCAGCTCGAATGCGCGGCTGGTCCCGCCGGCAAGCCGTAGCCACGCCGAATCCTGGCTCATCCGCCCGGCCTGGGCGAGCACCCGCTGGACCGTCGCCTCGCATTCCGGCACGGTGCCAGCCGGCTGCTCCTCGTGCACCAGCGCGCGCACATGGCGCTCGAGCGAGACGCCGTGACGTCCCCGCCCCATCGCCTCCAGCGTCCGGTGCACCAGCCGGCCCCACGACGCACCCCCGCCCGGGCCCCGGCCTCCCGCCATGCGTTCTTCCTCGCGCTGCTCCCGCAGTGTCCGCGTCACCGAGGTGAAACGGACACATGGCGCGCCCGCGAGAGAGCGCTGCGCCGCCAGCGCAGCGCAGCGGGTGCGCATCTGCTCGATCGTCTCGACCGGCTGCTGACGGCCGGCGGGCTGGTCCAGCGGCAGCGTCATCGGCGTCGCGTGCGATGCGAGCGCGCCCGCCAGCGGCGACCAGAAGGACTTGTCATCCGCCGCCTTGGTCTTGAGCTGCAGGGAAAGCCGGGAGACGATCAGCTCCTTCTCCGCGCGCGTGGCGGCGACGTAGAGCAGCCGCTGGCGTTCCGCCAGGGCAAACTCACTCTCGCGCGCCGCCATTTCCTGCCAGCCAACGGGCTGGGCCAGGATGCGGTCATCGCTGCTGATCACCATGCCACCCGTCGCGGCGCCATCGCCATCGCGGCGCACGTGCACCGACGGCGCGTGCTCGGTCTGCGCCACCGGCGCCACCAGGATCACGACCCGCGCCTGCAGCCCCTTGGCCTTATGGAGGTTCATGACCCGCACCGATTCCCGCCGCCCGGGCCTGAGCGGTGTCTCGGCGCTCGAGCCTTGCAGCGCGATTTCGATCAGCTCGACTGCGCGGGGGAGGGAGAGTCCTGCCGCAGCACTTTCCTGGCGCAGCAGTTCCACCAGATGCAGCAGGGCACCGGCCCGCGCGTCCCCCAACGAGAGCCCCGCCGCGTACGGCAGGAGGCCCGTCACATCGAGCAGGTGCTCGACGAGGAGATCCGGCGCCATCCGCCGGGATCTGCCCCACCACTCATGCAGCGTGGCGAGTGCCCTCCCGCACGCGCCGCTGGTCTCCGCCGGCGGTTCGCACGCCGAGAACCTGAGACCGGCGCTTTGGCCGGCATCGAGGTCGGCGGGCGAGAGGCCGAAGCAGAGCCCCTCGAGGGCTGCGGCCACCAGCACGGCGTTGGAGGGATCGGCCAGCGCGCGAAGGACGACGAGCAGTTCACCCAGTTCTGCTTCCTGCGAGAGCGGCGCACCGGTGACGCTCACCGGCACGTTGCGGGCCGCGAGCTCGCGCGCATACGGCGCCAGCGACTTGAGGTTCATCGCCAGCACCAGGAAGTCCGACGGCGTGTACTGCCCGGAATTGATCCGCTCCGAGATGAGTGACGCCACGCGTTGGGCGTCCTCTGCGTGGATGTCGTCCTTGTTGTTTCCTTCCGGTGTCACGCCGTAACAGAAGATGCCGTCCGCATCGTCCGGCGCGTTGACGGTGGCAAGCGGCGCGAAGGGGGCCTGCACCGGCGAGCCCGACGCGGGGAAGTGTCGCTCAAAATGCGCGTCCACGAACGCCGCGATCGGATGCACCGAACGGAAATTGCTGATGAGCCGCAGCACGGCACCCTGCTCCGCCATCCGCCGCTTCACCATCTCGTACGTCTGGATATCGGCTCGGCGAAAGCGGTAGATGCTCTGTTTCGGGTCGCCCACCACGAAGAGCGCGCCAGGCCGGAGTGTCACGTGCCGCCAATCCACGCCTTCGGCGGGATCGGAGGCCAGCAGGAAGCAGATTTCAGCCTGGATGGGGTCAGTGTCCTGGAACTCATCCACCAGCAGGTGGCGGAATCGTTCGCCCAGCACACGACGGGCGCGCGGGCTCGTGCGCAGCAGTTGCGAGGCGCCAAGCAGCAGGTCACCGAAACCAAGGGTGCCGGCGCGAAGCCGCTCCCGGCCGAAGGCATCGGCGGCCCGCCTGAGAAGTGTCATGACCGGGTGATAGCAGTGCTCGCGCCAGCGGGTGAGCAGGGGTGCCGCGTCATCAGAGAGGAATGCGGACCACTCCTCACCCAGCGCCCTGGCTGCCTTCTTGTCGCTCCAGCGATTCTGGGTGACGCCGCAGCTCCTGCTGCTGAGCGATGCCAGCGCCGCCGCGAACGTCGGCAGGTGATCCCATTCCTGCGTGCGCTGCCAGAATCGCAACCGTCGGCAGGTGCGCTGCAAGTGGTCGTAACCACTCTCCGGCTCCTCCTCCGGAAACATCTCCTCGCTCCTGGCGAGGAGCGCGAGAAGGCGCTTCCGGCAGGCGCCGGGATCCGGTGGCGCGACCGCAGCCGTCGGGAACGTGACATCGGGATATGTCACCAGCGTCCCGAAGCCGCCGGCAAGATCGCGCGGGTCGATACCCAGTTGAATGACCGAGCGCAGCAACGCATCGTCCTGTGCGCGCATCCGCTCCAGCCAGCGCCGCCAGAAATTCTGCACCAGCACGGGCCAGCCTTCGTCATCCAGTTCCTGGAACGACGGATCGAGCCCCGCCTCGAGCGGATGTTCCCGCAGCAACCGCCCGCAGAAGGCGTGAATCGTCCCGATGAAGGTCTGGTCCCGGCCCGGCAAGCCGCGCCTTTCGAGTTCCTCCTCGAACCGCTCACGGAGTTCAGCGGCTGCCTTCCGTGTAAAGGTGACCGCCGCGACCTGCTCGGCCGGGGTGCCGCGGGCGATGAGCGCGAGCATCCGCTCCACCAGCCCCCGCGTCTTGCCGGAACCCGCACCGGCCTCGACCAGGAGATTGGCGTCGAGATCCTGCGCGATGCGGTCGCGATCGGGCTGGTCGGGCGGCAGCACGTGGGTCATGCGTCACCACCTCGCCGGGCGATCATGTCGCGATACTGTTCCAGCGACTCGCCGTGGAGCTCTGCCCACGCCGCCCGCGGTGACACCGTCTTGCGACCGTCGCTGGAAGCCCGGCACACCGGCGCGTAATCGCAGTAGGTGCAGTCATGCACGTCAGTGGTGGGTGGAAATTCACCTTGCTCCACGTGGCGCATGAGTCCCGCCACGATCCCGCCCGCAGCGGCGAGTTCGGCGGCGTCATAGCGCACATCCTCGTTCTCGCCGCGCTCGGTGGGGAAGCGATACTCGAACCGGGCAACCTCACCAATCAGCTCCTGGTGCGCTGCGGCCGCGTAGATGGCAGGTTGCAGGTGACGTCCGCCGTTGAATGGGCCGGCGCGCTTGTCCTTCTGGTAGCGGCCGGGGCTCCCCGTCTTGTAGTCAATGACCACGAGCCTGCCATCCTGCGTCCTGTCCACCCGGTCAATGAAGCCCTTCACCGGAATGGATCCCTCGCCCACGGGAAACCGCACACTGGCCTTCCGCGGGAAGGGGAGCTCGAAATCCACCCAGCTGGTGCGGCCTTCGCGCGCGTGCTTCCGCTCTCCCTCGAGAAATGCGAGTGCTGACGCGCGAATCTCCCGCGCTTCCGTCTCGTACACCGCCAGGCTCGGTGGGATCACTTCGTCACGATACTCGGCAAGGAGCGCGTCCGCGATGGCGAGCGCAGCCATGCGCGCCGCATCCTCGAGCAGCGCGGCCTGGCGCCCCTTGTAGTCGCGCGCGAGTCGTTCGTACACGCTGTGGAGCAGTGAGCCGCGCTGGAGCGGCGAGAGCCAGCATTCGCTGTCGTATTCCTGCGCGTCCGGCGGCCGCAGCCCCAGCCCATAGTGATAGAACCAGGCCAGGGGACAGGAAGAAAGCAATTCGAGCGACGTCGCTGAAATGGGAGTGGTGCTCTCCCGCGGATCGAGGCGGCCGGCTGCCGCCGTCACGAGGCCGTGCCATGCCGTGAAGGCATCACCCTCGCGCGCGATCGCAGCCGTGAGGCCGGCATCGAGCAGTGGCCATGCCGAGCGCACCAGCTGTATCCCGTTGCGGTAGTCATGGGCGCCACCAGCGATCGCGGAGAGCCAGACGCCGCGCGTGCCGAAGCTGGACTCGGGTCTCGGCACCGCGCAGCACGGCTCTCCCAGCGACTCGTGCAGCTTCTTGTAGCCGAGTGACTCGTTGTGCTGCTGTTGGCGGAAGACCTCCAGGACGGCGTGGGCCGGGTTCACCGTATTCCCCGCCCCGTCAGCATCGGTCGAGAGCGAGAGGGTGAGCCGCCCGGTGACGCGCGCCAGCATCGCCGAGAGCTGCCAGCGGCGCTCCTCGCGCCGGTCGGCGGTGAGCGGCAACAGGTCAGCACCGATCAGGCGGCGTGCGGCATC